>JAYVRT010000734.1:0-15561 GCA_043776025.1 Archangiaceae bacterium
CTGCAACCTGCGTCGGGAGGTGGCCGAGGTCTGCGCCGCGTTCGGCGAGGCGGCCCAACGAATCGACTCCGGGTCCCCCTACGCCGACGCCGTTTCTCCGGTCGTGAGCGCCGCCGAGGGCGCCTGCTGCGACGAGGTGGTGAACATGCTGGGCAGCGTCGGGTTCGTCGAGGACGCCGACAAGGTCACCTTGTGGTGTGCGGTGGGGCAAGGCGCCTCGCACGACGCCGGCCGCGCGGGGTCCTGTGGGTGGGCGCGCTGCCCCGCCTTTGACGAATTCTGGCCCAGGCTTCGCAAGCAGCCCGCGGGTTGGTTTGGTGCCCGCTAGAGAGCGCCACGTCGAGGCCCGATGTTCCTGAACGCGTGGCTGCTGACCATCCCCCTGACGCTCACCGCCGCCAGCGGCGTCAAGGGCGTGGTGGTCGATGATGCGGGCCCGGTCGACGGCGTGACCGTCAAGGTGCTCAGCGGCCCCTCGTCGTGGGACGTGGTGACGTCCACCGACGACGAAAGGTCCACCGACGCAGCGGCCCGCCGCCGCGCGTTCGTCCGCGACGCACCCGCGCTGGTGAAGACGTTGGGGCGCCAGTCGACGGCCGCGGGAGGACGGTTCGCGTTTGGCGCGCTGCCGCCCGGGCCGGTGCTGCTTTGGGCCGACGCCGGAGCCCGCGGGCAGTGCGCGCAGCTCGCAACCCCGGGCGACGACGGGGTGACGATGAAGCTGGGTCCGGCGTACCTGCTCACGGGCACCACGTTCACGCACTACGGCGACAGGGAGCCGCCGCGCGCCGAGGTCGTCGCGGTGAACACCGCGCTGCCGATGCTGTTGCACGCGACCACCGACAAGCGCGGCGGGGTGAGGTTGGGCTACGCACCCGCGGGCCGGTACTTCGTCATCGGCGCCGGCGCCGGGCTGTGGCCACACAGCGTGCTGCTCGACCGGCCGGTGCCGCCGCCGGCCCCAGCGCCGCCGCCGCCTCCGGACCCGTGCCCGAACGGCGACGAGATTTGCCGGGCCAACCACCGAGAGCCGCCTGCCCGGATGCACGACTTCACGCCGGCGCCCGGCGCCATCGAGCTCGCGTTCTTCCCCGCGTGCTCGCTCGTCGGCAGCGTGGTCGATCGCGGCAAGCCCGTCGCCGGCGCACGGGTGGAGCTGCTGCCGGGCTCCGGCGGCGGCCCGCCTTTGTCCCGGAGCACCGACGCGGCTGGCCGCTACCAGTTCGTCGACCAGTTGATCTGCGCCAACGCCGGCTACGAGGTGCGCGCGTCGAAGGGGGACCGCGCGACCCATGACTGCGTGGCGATGCCCGCTCTGGGCGGCGCGGCCTCGTGCTGTACCGCCAACCCGAGGTCGACGAACTTCGGTGACTACTTCAGGTGCGGCGTGGGCCTGAGCCTGGGTGCCGCCGACGCGGGTCAGGTGGGCGGCGCCCGGTACTGCGAGTGCCAGGTAGAGTGAACGCACGCCCGGCGCACTTGAGCCTCACCTCTCTCCCACCGCTCCTCGACCCAACCGTGACCTCGCCCATCTACCTCGACCACAACGCGACGACGCCGCTGCTGCCCGAAGTGGTGGAGGCGAGGCTGCCCTACCTGCGGGAGCACTTCGGCGCACCACACACAGGACTGGGTTGGTGACTTCGCCCAACATGGGGAGCGTGGATGGCAGTGGCAACTCGAGATTAGCCGCTAATTTGTCTGCCCGCGGGCGCTCCGCGCGCCCGGTTTCCCGATTGCTCGATCACTACTACTGCCGCCGAACCTTGCCTTGATGGTTTATCGTTTACTATAAACTATAAACCATAAATGAAGACGGACACGCGCGACAGACTGCTGAAACTCATCAGGAAATCCGGCAAAGAGCGCCCGGTCAACCTGGCGCGAGGCCTGAACATTACGCCCCAAGCCCTCCACCGTCACCTGAAGACCCTGGTCGAGGAAGGGACGTTGGTCGCCGTGGGGACGCCGCCTGTCACCCGGTACATGCTCGCGGGTCCTGACTTCGAAGCTGCGTTTGGCTGGGTCGACGGATCCTCGCCCGCGGCGAAAACCGACCTTAGTGAAACGCGGGATGTGATGGAGGGCAGGCTCCCGCGGCTCGCACAATGGGTGCGAAACGGGCTGCCGGAAGCCTGGGTATCCCTGGTGATCGCAACAGCGGGGGAGGTCGCCAACAACGCGTTCGACCACAACCAGGGTCAATGGCGCGATGTCCCCGGGTGCTGGCTGGAGTCTCAGGTGATGGGCAAGGAGCTCTGGGTCTGCGTCGCGGATCGCGGTCAGGGCGTCCGGCAGTCGCTGTCGAGGGTGATCACGCTGCCCGACGATCAAACGGCGCTCGAGACTGCGTTCGAAAAAACCATCTCGGGCCGCGCTCCCGAGAGCCGGGGCAATGGGCTGAAGTTCGTGAAAAAGATCATCACCGATGGGCCCGGTCGAGGGCTCGCCGCCGCCTCGGGAAGCGGCCGGGTCTCGTTCGGCGAGTTGGGCTCGCTCTGCGCCGGGGTGGTTGCTCGGCACTTCACGCACGTCGACGGTACCCTTGTGGTGATGTGCTGGAGGCTTGAATGAGAGTCGAGCTCAAGAAGTTCGGCAGCATCCTCAACTCGAGACCCGCCGGGCGGGAGGCCGCGCTGGCCCTCAAGGCCTACTCGCTTCCGGCGGAAGGCGAGAGCCTGGAGCTCGACTTCAGCGGCGTGCTCTCGGTCGGCCCGTCTTGGCTCGATGAGGTGCTCACAGCGTTGCGGGACGAGCTCGGAGCTGATCGCGTCATCTGCCTTCCCAGCGACAACGCGTCGGTGAAGGCCTCGCTGGAGATACTCAGCGCAGCGAAGTGAGGGACGTAGAGCAGCGCCAAGGTGAAGCAGGCGGCCTCGTCACGGGGCGCAGCTGACCCGAAGGAAGCTGCACCCGCTGGTCACTCGTCTGGATCGGGGGGAGGCGGCACGAACTTGCCCCCCGCGGCCGCCCCGAAGTGAAAGGGAAAGTTGATCGCCGCGGGTCCGTGCTTGGGCCTGGGGAAGGTCCAGGTCTTCACCTCGGCGACGACGCAAGCGGAAACTCCGTCGTCGGCGAGCGTGGTCTCCTTCGCCGCGCACTCTCCGACGCTGCCCTGCTCGGTGATGACGAACCGCACCACCAGCTTGCCCGACAGGTTCTTCTTCTTCGCGGCCGAGCGCTCGTAGCACTGCTTGATCTGCGCGCGGTGCTCATGGACGACGTCGCGGATGGCGTCGAGGGTCAGCGGGCCCTGCGGCGCGGCGCCTACCAGAGCTGCCGCGATGAGTCCGATGCGGTGCACGGACCTCAAGGCGTAGCACAGCCCCAATTGCCGTGATGGCTGTCGCCGCGGCGGATCCTCGACCGCTCCAACGGATACCAGTCGCGGATGCTGCGGCGCTCGCGCAGCGCGGTGCTGACTTCCATGGGCGAGGTGCCTAGTCCCGTCAGAACTCGAACTCCACGCAGTACACGATCGCCGTCGAGCTGCTGTCGAAGGTGGTCAGCCAGGCGGTGGAAGGCCTGAAGCTGCTGCTGAAGACCCAGGTGTCAACCGGCCAGCCCCCAGCGGCCGGCTCGACGCGTTACCGTGCGACGACCGCGGCCTGATCAATCGTCGCGGCGTTCGCGCCACCTTCGCTGAACTGGGCCTCGCGTCGATGTGCACGAACGCCTCGGCGGCGTCGCCGCGGATCCGAGGCCCACGGCATGAGCGACAAAGAGCTGACGCTGACTCCGGACCGGCTCTGCCAAGCGGGGTTTCCTCATGCCCTCCTCGGGGCCGACTCACGTCGAGATCAACGGGACTCTACTGCCCGCGTCGCCCGGCGCGCCGTTGTCGGTGATCGATGGCAGCTCGGATTCGTATTTTTCGCCGAAAGGAAATCGCACGCACTTCGGAATCGGCGCGCCGGAGCCCCACTATCTCAAGCTCCGAGCAATCGACGGCAGGTCTCTTGCGCTGATCATCGATCAGACCGAGGCGATCGCGCCGGCGGGAGAGCTGAACGAGATCTCTCCGGAGGATCGTTTCGTGCTCGCGACCCTCGCGCGGTGGGCCCGTGAGCCGGTTTTTCGCACCGCGGGCTTCGTCGTCGCGCTCATCGCGCACGACCTCACAGCCCTCAATGCCAGGCTCGAGCAAGACGATCAGATCAAGGCCGTCGAGGTGACGGGTTAGTCAGTCACAAACGCCAAGCGAAACCGGCTGCCCTTTAGGTCCCACCAGAAGAACCGGTTCGAAGACTCTCGTCGGCCAAATTGGCTTGGCGTTCTAGCGGCCCCCTTCGGTCTCGCACCGCGGCGCCTCGAGCAACTGCTCGACGACTTCTCCCTCGCCTTCGGCAGAGATCAGCCGGGCCGCTTTTCGTTGGGCCCGCTGCCCCAGACGGACTTGAGCGGGTCGGAGGTCGGACTGCTCTGGGTGGCCCACGCGCTGCCGTTCCAATGGACAATCATCCCGCCCCCGCCAACCGCCCACACGTCAGCGGGGCCGCTGCCCCAAACGCCATTCAACGCCTCCACCGTTCCGCTGGTGACGCCCGTCCAGCCGGCATCGAGCACATCCCCACCGCCACCGGTTCCACTCCCACCTGCGCCGCCGCCGACGCCACCTGCGCCGCCGCCGACTCCGCTGCCTGCACCACCACCGCCACCTGCACCACCACCGCCTGCGCCACCACCGCCCGCGCCACCACCGCCTCCAGTAGGCGTGCCGCTACAGGCCGAGCCCATGCAGAGGATGATCGTGACGAGGAGCGGGAGCTGTTGGCGCATGCCTTCGGAACCTGCAGTGAAGAGGAGCGATGGCCGATAGCCGATCTTGTTGGACCGGCGCAATGCTGCACGTCGACCTGTTCGCGGCCCCCCGTGGTCGGCAACAGTGAGCGTGGAGGCGACCTCCGAGATCCGCGGGATTCCAATCGCGGTCAGCGCGATCGGCTTCGACACCTCGCGATCGCCGCGATGTTGGCGTCGTTTGCTTTCTTCGTGATGGCCAGGGCTCAGCTTGCGGCGAAGTTTCGGCCCGCGATGGTGCTCTCATCGCTCGTCGTGCTGGTGGCGGGGTACCACTACCTGCGCATCTACCAAAGCTGGGATGCCGCCTACGTGTTGACGAACGGCATCTACGTCGCGACCGGACACACCTTCAACGATGCCTGTCGCTACGTCGATTGGCTGATCACCGTGCCTCTGCTCGTCGCTGAGTTCGTCGCCGTTACCGACGCGTCGAGCAGGTCGGCGACGATGACGGTTGATCAGGTCGAGTGGCTCAAGACGCTGCCGCCCCGCTGACCTTCGGCGACACGAAGCGTCCGGTTCTGAAGCGGCTGGTGCGATGTGCGCAACGCAGGGGGTTGCGCCAAGCGTGCCCACCACCTATCCCGGTGCCAGCCTCCTCGACCCAACCGTGACCTCGCCCATCTACCTCGACCACAACGCGACGACGCCCCTGCTGCCCGAGGTGGTGGAGGCGATGCTGCCCAACCTGCGGGAGCACTTCGGCAACCCTTCGAGCGGCCACGTCTACGGCGCGCGGGCGAAGGCGGCGGTGACGCGGGCGCGGGAGCAGGTCGCCGCGCTGCTCGGCTGCACGCCGGACGAAATCGTCTTCACCTCCGGCGGCACCGAGGCGAACAACCTGGCGATCCGCGGCGTCGCCGAGGCGACCGGGGTGCGCGGCGGCTTCGTCACCACCCTCATCGAGCACCCGGCGACCGAGCGGCCCTGCGGCTGGCTCGAGCGCCACGGCAAACGCGTCGTCCGGCTCCCCGTCGACGCCAGGGGCCGGTGCCGGGTGGACGAGGCCCGCGCGGCGATCGACTCCGGCACCGCGCTGCTCACGGTGATGCACTCGAACAACGAGACGGGCGTGCTCCAGCCGGTGTCCGAGCTCGCCGGGCTCGCCCACGCCGCGGGAGCGCTGGTGCACACCGACGCCGCGCAGTCGCTGGGCAAGGTGCCGGTGAACGTCGGCGCGCTCGACGTCGATCTGCTCTCGGTCGCGGGGCACAAGCTCTACGCGCCGAAGGGAGTCGGGGCGCTGTACGTCAAGCGGGGCACGCGGCTGGCGCCGTTCGCGCTGGGCGCGGGTCACGAGCGGGGGCTGCGGCCGGGCACCGAGAACGTGGCGTCGATCGCCGGGCTTGGGCTCGCCTGCGAGGTGGTCGGCCGGAACCTGGACGCCGAGGCCACCCGGGTGCGCGGGCTGCGCGAGCTGCAGTGGGAGCGGCTGGCGGCGGGCGTTCCGGGCCTCGCGCTCAACGGAGATCCGGAGCACCGGCTCCCCAACACCCTCAACGTCCGCTTCCCCCGCGCCCTGGGAGACGCCGTGCTCGCCGGAGCGCCGGAGATCGCGGCCTCCACCGGCTCTGCCTGCCACGAGGGGCACGACACCGCCTCCACGGTCATCCTCGCGATGGGGATTGCTCCCGAGGCGGCGCTCGGCTCGGTCCGCCTGACGCTGGGCCGGGGGACGACGGCGGACGAGGTGTCGCGCGCCGCCGAAGCCCTGGTGCGCTCGTGGAAGCGCCTGGCCGGCTGACGGGCCCACCCTGTCGCCGCTGTCGCTGACTGCGCAGAGATCTGCGCGACCCCGCCTGCGCTGCGCCCCAAGTCTCGGGAGGCTGGTCGCGGCCCGCCGGTTGCGATGCGCGCGCGGATGTTCGCGCCTTCACTCAGCCGGTTCCGGCTGCGCCTGCTGCTGCTGGCGATCGCCAGCCAGACGCTCACCTGCGGCGCGACCCAGAGCGAGATTCAGTGTGAGGAGGGCGTCTCCCGGCTGGCCCGCTGTTGCCCCGGCTTCAACCCCTCGCGCGTCGGCTGCGAGCTGGGCGAGGCGTGCTCTGGCATCTACCCTCGGCTGAGCGTCGTCGAGAGCCACTGCATCCAGGCGTTGGACTGCGCCCAGCTGCGCGAGAACAACGTCTGTGGCCGAATCCTCGGCGCGCCTGGCCCCGCGGTGTGTCCGTGAGCCGCGCCGCGCTGCTGGCAGGGTTGGGGCTGGGGCTGAGGCTCTGGGCGGCCGAGCCGCTCTCGCCGCCGCCGCTGGTGCCGACCGACCTGGCGAAGACGCCGCACCCGCCGTCGATTGAAGACCGGCAGGCCGCGGCCGTCAGCCAGGCGGCGCTGCCAGCGGAGGAGCCGCCGCCCACTGCCGAGGAGCCCGAAGGGGTGGCGAAGGTCGGCGCCGGTCTGTCGTACCGGGCCCTGTATGAGGTGCCGTACTGGGGGCTCGACCTTGACCTCTACTTCGGCAGGGGCTTCGAGCACAGTGGCCACTACTTCGACGTGCTCGGCTTCTACGGCACCTCGCGCGGAGGAATCGCGACCGGCAGCGTGCGCGCCGGCTACACCGCCGAGGGCACGGTGAAGCGGGTGAGGATCGGAGGTGGGCCGCAGACGGCGCTGCTGTTCCTTCGCCGGGCCACCACCGGAAACGTCATCACCCTGCTCGGCGTCGGTCTGCGGGCCCACGCCACCTTCGACGTCACCGACCCCACGCCCGGCGCGAAGGTGCTCTTCGTCTCGCTCAACGGCGGGGGCGAGCTCTACGTCAACGGCAGCCTGATGTTCGACGTGGGGCTGGGGTTCGGCTTGAGGATTTAGCGGGGCTCCTGCGGGAGCAGTCAGTGGTGGTGGTGCGAGTGGTGATGGCCACCCGAGGAGTGCCCGCGGCCCGACGCGCTGCCGGCGCCGCCGCCGAAGATGCGAAAGGGCAGGGTGACCACCCACGCCACGCCGGAGATAACCTCGACCGTTGTCTCCGCCGCCCTCAGGCCGGTGTTCACGCCCTTCATCACCCGCTCATTCGCGCCCTTGCACTGCACTTCGTCGGCGAAGTCGTAGTTGACGTCGACGTGCGAGCCGTCGGCGAAGGTCGCGACCATCGTTCCCCGGGTGCGCCAGTCCCGCTCTGGCAGCGGGTACAGCGGCGCGCTCGCCAACGCAGGCGCGGCGGAGGGCGCGTCGGTGGACCAGCCGCAGACCGCCACCTCGGAGTCGTCGTGTGGGTAGACCGCCCGGGCCCGGAAGGCGCGGCCGCCGCAGGAGACCACCATCACCAGTGGGTCATCGCCGCACGGCGCGGTGCCGCCGCTGGGGAGCAGCCAGCCGCTCTCCGGGTCGAGCGGGCCGCTGACGTCGATGCCGCCGACCGTGCCGGTGCAGGTGCCGCGCGCGGCCGCTTCACAAGGGTCTTCCTCGTGGGTCCGCCGGTAACAGGCGCTGAGCAACAGCAGCAGGGCCAGCAGGGAGCGCGTGGTCATGACCATGGGTTGCCGCAGGAGGATCGGACGATCCATCGCGGGTATGACTCTGCGGAAGGTGCACGCACGCCGTCGACAGCGAGGGGACCTGGGTGAAGTGCACCGCCTTGTAGGTCGGCCCGAAGAACTCGCCGCTCAGGGTCATGCCTCCGGGGGAGAACGTCGCCGTGCCGTGGTGTCCATCGGAGCGGCCGCTCTGGGTGATGGTCAGCACCGAGTCGACGTACTTGTAGCTGCCGGTCGCGCAGACCAACTGCTCGTGGCAGGTGAAGAGCTTCGTGCCCTCGTAGACCGGGTCGAGGCACGAGACGAACTGAACGCCTCCGTCGGGTTCGAGGCCCAGCTGCAGCACCTTGAGCGCGGGGATCTTCGCGCCGCTGGTTCCTTCGACGGACGAGACTTCCCAGTTGTCGATGACGGTGGTCGGCGTCGGAGCGGGCCCGCACGCGGCGGCGGCGAGCATCGAGAGAGTGACGAGAATGAGGCGCATGAGATCTCCAGCGTTCGCCGGGAGTGGCGATGACGCCGGTTGGTTGCCGGATGCCCGGGGACTGATCCACGCTCTGCCCGTGCATCGCGCCGCGTTCCTCGCCTTGCTGCTCGTTCTTTCGAGCTGCGGCTCTGGCCCCACGGGCCGGTTCCTCTTCACCGCGCGCACCAGCTACGACCTCGCCCCCGATGCCGGCATCATCGTGGCGCTGACGCTGGAGAATCGGGCCGAGTTAGGCGTGGGCTACAACCTGTGCGCCAATTCGTCACTCGAACGGGAAGCGAATGGCGACTGGCAGAACGTGGGCCTGTTCTCGACGTACGGGTGCACCAAGGAGCTGAGGATTCTGCCTCCGCATCGGAACAGCCCGCCCTTTCCGCTGCTCATCGACCTGCCGAGCGTTGGGCCCGGGCTCTACCGGTTTCGCTCCTCCGTCAATGACGAGGATGAGTCCACGGGCCACTCCGGCCTCCCGTACCTGATTTCGAGCAACGTCTTCTTTCTCCGGCTACCTGCTCCCCAGTGAGGCGAGCCGCTGCTGCACCAGCCACGCCTCGAGCGCTTCGGCGTTCGTGGGCTCTACCGGCAGCACGCTCTCGGCTTCGGCGCGCTCGAGCAGGGTAAACGGCTCGGCGATTCGCCCCGCCCAGAGGGTTGCGAGGCGTTCCGGCAGCTCGCTCTTCTCGCCACGCCGCTTCTGCTCGACGAGCTCGAGTGCGTCCGACAGCCCGTGGCGGGCGAGCAGCTGCGTCACGTCGGTCACCATCTCTCCGGTCCGCAGCAGGTGCGTTCCGGTGAGCGTGGTCCGCAGCACGTAGAGCAGCTTCTTCGCCGAGCGCTGGCCGCCCTTCTCCCACTCCGCGCGCTGCTGGCTCGCGAAGCCCTGGTAATGCCGCGCGACCCTCCGCGACAGCGCACCCTGCACCAGGGGGATCAACGCCTCGAGCGCCGGTGACGCGGCGAGCACGAAGCCGGAGAGAAACCGCTCGAGGTAGTTGCCGTTTCCCTTGAGCACGCCTTGAAGCACCGCGCCGAGCTCGTTCGACGAGTAGTCCACCTCGACGCCCTCGATCACCTCCAGCCGCTCCGCTGACTTCGGCGGGCGGGGGAAGCCGAGCACCTGGGCCGCGCCGTCGAGGTGCACCGCCTTCACGTCGAAGTCCGAGTCCGGGGACGGAAAGCCGTAGGCGTGGGCGCCGGAGAGCGAGACCACCAACGTGCCGGCGGTGCGCCGACTCTTCGGCCAACACCCCCTCGAGGATCTTCGCCTGGTGCTCGGAGAGGAAGGCGCGGGTCTGGGCGTTCATTCAGGCTCCTCAGGGATGCTCGACGGATGCGGCGCCTGGGGCGCGTCAGCGCCGAACGGCCCGGGGACTCGCAGCACCCAGCGGCGCGCGAGCTCCTCGGAGATCCGCCGGACCAACGCGTCGGCGCGGACGAAGTCCGGGTGCTCGGGCAGCCGGCTCGCGTCGCGGGCGGCCTCGAGCGCGGGAGACATCGCCTCCGCCTCCGCGAGCACGTCGTCGAGCGGCACCTCGCCGCGCTTGATCGCCAGCAGCCGGCCGCGAAAGGCGCCGCTGGCTTCGAAGCTGGGGACGCCGGTGCGCAGCCAGTCGGTCGACAGCCGCAGCAGCCGCAGCAGGTTGTAGGCGTTCTTCGGACGCAAGGCGCGCGCGTCGGGTGGGCGGCGGCCGCCCGCAAGCGCGTAGCGACGCATCGCCTCGAAGTCGTTCGCCTCGAGCAGGCCCTGGTCGGACAGCGAGCCGTACAGCTGCTTCAGGTACCTCCGCGCCTGGTGGATCGCCTGCGCCTCGGTGCGCCCGGAGACGGGAAAGCGCGCGGCGAGCCGGGCCGCCACGGCGTCGAGCGAGACCTCTGGCTCGGCGACGAGCCAGTCGAGCACCGTGTCCCGATGCTCCGCGAGCCGCTGCGCCGAGGAGAGCTTGTCCAGCTGCGAGAGCGCGTAGCGGCCGAAGCTGCCGAACATCAACTTCGAGACGAACGCGTCGCGATCCTCCAGCAGCCAGCGGCCCAGGTCGTCGAGCGCGCTCACCGACGGCACGAACAGCAGCTCGAGGGTGTTCGGGTCCGCCCGCAGCGCCTGCTGCACCAACTTCCGCGCCTCCCAGAACGTCTGACTCCCATCGGCGCTCACCAGGTCCTGCGGCGGGCCGACCAGCCCCGTGGTCCACGAGAAGGGCAGGGCGAACGCGCCGCGGACGTCGGTGTCCGACCCGGCGTCGGCGAGCCCCCAGGCGCGGCTGCCGACCGTGGCCTCGAGAATTCGGCAGGGCATCAGCTCCTGCCAGGCGCGCTCCCGGCGGTGGGCGAACTCCAGCTGGCCCGCCTTTCGTGGCGCGAGCTCGTTGCGCTCGAACCAGAGCTCGCCCACGCCGGTGATTTGAACGTCGAGGCCGCCGTCGCGCGCGCGAACCACCCGGCCAATCATCCCCTGCGGCACGCGGCGGCCGTTCACCACCCGCTCGGCGCGGGTCGTCACCTCGGTGCCGTGCGGCAGCGGCACGGACAGCGGGTCGACGTCGGTCAGGGCTGAGATTCGGGAGGTCATCGCGCTCCGACCAGACGGCCAGCCGCGCCGAGGCTGACCCGGGGATCCAGGCCCCACTTGATTTGGAAGCAGCGAACCCTAAAGAACTTCAGGGTTGGCTGTCTTGAGATCAAGTGGCGCTGCATCCGGCTCCTCCAGGCAGCACCGCGCCGCCAGATGCTACTCCGCATAGAGTGCCACGCCATGCGGACCTGGCTGCTGATGGGTGTGCTGGTGGTGGCAGGGTGCAAGAAGGAACCGATGGCGCCGGTGGGCCTTGCGACTCCGATTCCGCACGCCGCTCCGCGCCGGGCGCCGGTGGCCGAGGAGCCCGAGGCAGTGGCCGCGCCAGCACCGACGCCGGCCTCCGATTTGGTGCCGATCGACAACGACCCGGTGGTCCCCGCCGCCGCGCCGGCCGGGCCCGCGGACCTCGCCGCGATTCCCGACCCAGTGCCGCCGGCGCCGGTGGCGATTGTCGATGCGGGCGGAGCCATCGATGCGGGCGCACACGCCCCGAAGCGGACGCACTGATGCTCGAGCTTCTCCTCGCTGCCCGGGACAAGGAACTCGCCGAGCTTCGAGCAGAGCGGAGCTCCCGGCCCCGCGGAGATCGCAGCCTCGTCGCGCGAATGGAGACGGCGATCGCCGATGATCCGGCGAGGGCGATCACCTTCGACGCCGCGGGGCTCGCCACCGTCAACGCCGCTGGCCACTGTGTCGGCGGTGGCCGGTTCATGCCCCAGTCGATTCGCCAGCTGCGGGCCGAGGCGCAGAAGACGACGACGGGCAGCTCGCCGCCCCGGTTGTTCGTCATCACCGGCGCTGATCCGGTCACCGACATCGGCATGCTGCAGGCGAATGCGGAGCCCGGGACGCTGTTTCAGGTCGCCTCGCAGTTCAACTGCCTCGAGGCGCCTGGGCCCGGAATCGTCTCGGTGCAGGACTACTTCGGCGACAGCACTCAGGGGCCGCGGGCATCGATCTCGGCGTTTCCCGGCACGCTGGTGCGTCACTACGCGGCGCCCAGCGCGGGTGGCCGGTTCGTACAGACCGACGACCGGCAGCTGAACCTTCTGGCCGGTGCGTTGCCGACGGCGCTCGGTCGCGTCCACGCCGGCTACCTGATGACCCAGGAGCTGACGAACCTCGATCGGGTCGCGAAGCAGTTCGAAGAACAGTTCGAGGCGATTCAGGTCGGGGTGCACGACGCGGTGCCAGTGCTGCTCGGCGAGCGGTGGGATGGCCCGGTGCAGCCGGGCCAGACCGTCGCCCAGGTCTTCACCTCGACGCTGGCGCTCGGCGGCTACAGCGAGGGCGCCCGCTTCAGTGGCGCGGTGGAGCGCATCTGCCGCCAGCTGTTGCGCGCCTCCTACCTGGGGACGCTGCTCGCGGCGATGACGCTCGGCCAACGCCGGGTGGTGCTGACGATGATCGGCGGCGGAGTCTTCGGAAATCCGCACGGGTTGATCTGGGAGTGCATCCTCTGGGCGTTCGACGAGGTTCGGGGAACCGGGCAGCTCGACGTCATCCTCAACGGCCGGCAGGTGGAGGTCGCGCTGGCGGACCTGAAGGCAGCGACCGCGGCCCGCGGTGGCGTCGTCGTCGAAGCCGAGGGCGGCCGGGTGCGCCTGCAGTAGATCCGTCTACGCTTCACCTCTGCGCGGTCGACAACTCCTGCGGCACCGACCTGCTGATCCCGGCTCAGTGATTGGCACCGGTCAGCGGTGCTTCACCGTCATCGCGTCGCGCGGCTGGGCGATCGACAGCTCGTCCGCCGCGCCTGGCTCGGCACGGAGCAGCTGCGCAGCCCACGCGGTGATTTCGCGACCCGCAATCCTGCGGGCGAGATCATTGTCGACGTAGGTGAACACCCCGCCGTCCGGGTCGCGCATCCCCTCGCCGCAGCCGGGCAGGTATGCGCCTGCGAGGCCGGCGATGTCCGAGAACGACCAGTGTCCCGCCTCGTTCACTTCGATCAGCCAGCTCGGCCGGGGCCCGTGGGCGAAGTTGTCGCGGATGAACTGGTTGCCCAGGTAGGAGATCGAGTTGTCCTCGAGCGCCAGCAGGTAGGACAGCGGCCGGGTGAGGTTCGGCAGGCTCCCCGAGTTGAGGAAGGGACTGTCGGCCGGCGCCGCGATGAGAAACCCGCCACGAACCCGCGCGTCGAGCTCGACCACCTTCGCGGTGGTGACCGCTCCGAAGCTGTGACCGAAGACGGCGACCCGCGCCGGGTCGAGCTGGCCGCGCAGCGGCGCCGGAACTTCCGCCGCTCCGCCGTCGAGCAGCGCGTCGATGACCCTCGAGACGTCGTTCGCTCTCACCGCCAGGAACGCGTTGGTCAATGGAGCGGTGGCGTCGAAGCGGGTGTTGTCCACGTGGTCGGCCGCGGCGACGACGAACCCGTGGCTCGCGAGGCGCTCGGCCACCGTGTGGAGGCTGAAGCGAAAGCCTTCGGTGCAGTGCGAGAACACCAGCAGCGGCCAGGGCTTGGTGGATGCGGCCGGGGCCGCCCCCCGCGCCGAGTGGGCCAGACGTGGGGTGCAGAGCGCCGGCGCTTGACCGATCCACCCTGCCAGCTGGGTGCGCCGCGGTTCCTCCTCGAACTGCTCGACGGGAAAGCCGGTCGCCGCTTCGGTGCGCGCGGCCTCGTTCGCCGGGTACCAGAGCTCAACCGGCAGCGCGCGCCCGCCGTCGGACGACGGCACGGTGGTGTGTGCGCTGCCGACCGCGAACGGCCCCGCGCGGTCGTACTGCCCCGCGTCCGGGCCGGCGCCCGCGTCGACCACGCCCGTTCCGCCACTGCAGCCAACGACGAACAGCGCGACAAGAACGACGGGCCCTCTCATCCGGCGAGGATAGCCGCTGACGGCGCAAGCACCGAGCGCTTGCCCACCCGGCCGTTTCGCGTTGTCTTGCGCTCCGCCATGCGCCCACTTCCCCCCGCGTCCTCGAAGCGTGTCATCGCCGACCTGAAGCAGCTGCGGGCGCTCACCGAAGACGCCCGCGGAGCCCAGCGGGTGGCGTGGGGCCCGGTGTGGCGCAAGACGCGGGAGTGGTACTCGAAGAAGCTGAAGCAGGAGCTGGGGCTGACGACCTCGCGCGACGGCGCCGCCAACCTCTGGGCGACGCTGCCGGGGGAGTCGAAGCGGAGCATCGTCCTGGGCAGTCACCTCGACTCGGTGCCCGGCGGCGGGTGGCTCGACGGCTGCCTCGGCGTGCTCGCCGGCCTCGAGGTGCTGCGCCGGTACCAGGCGACGGGGACGAAGCCGCCAGTGACACTTCATCTGGTGGACTGGGCGGACGAAGAGGGCGCGCGCTTCGGACGCAGCCTCACCGGCTCGGCGGCGTCCGCGGGCGCGCTCAATCCGCACAAGGAGCTGGCCCACCTCGTCGACCGCAACGGGGTGAAGCTGCCCGCGGCGCTGAAGGAGAACGGCATCACCCTCGACGGGATGAAGACCGCCAGGCGGTACTTCGACGGGCTCGACGCCGAGGCGTACCTCGAGCTGCACATCGAGCAGGGCCCGGTGTTGCTGTCGATGCGCAAGGCGGTCGGCGTGGTGCTGGGGACGATGGGCGTCGAGCGCCACCACCTGCGCTTCCTCGGGCAAGCAGCGCACTCCGGCGCGGCGCCGCTGCATCTGCGACAGGACGCGTTCCTCGGCGCCGCCGAGTTCGCCCTCGCCGCGCAGGACGTGGCGGTGAAGCTGTCGGGGAAGACGCCCAGGACCCGGGTCGTCGCCACCTGCGGGGTGGTGAAGGTCGAGCCGAACTTCGTCACCGCCGTCCCTGGCCGCGCCGAGGTGTCGATCGACCTGCGCGCCCTCGACGCGAAGGTGCTGGCGAAGCTGCTCGCCGGAGCGAAGAGGGCCTCGTTCGCGGCGGCGAAGAAGCACAAGGTGAAGGTCGAGTGGAGCCCGCTGCTGCGGATCACGCCGCGCATCTTCGACCCGACGCTCACCCGCTTCGTCAGCCAGGCGGTGCGCGACGTCACCGGCAGCGCACCGCAGCTTCCGTCGGGGCCGCTGCATGACGCGGCGGAGATGGCGGACGTGGTGCCGACTGCGATGATCTTCGCCCAGAGCTCGCCCGGCGTCTCGCACACCCGCATCGAGGACACCCCGATTCCCCACCTCGACAAATCCATCCGCGCGTTCCTCTCGGTCGTCGACAAGACAGTGCGGCACCTGGCGCGCTGAGCCCTGTTCTTCCTCTGCGTCTACCGGGTGGACCGCCGCGGGGAGATCGCG
>JAYVRT010000735.1:0-4294 GCA_043776025.1 Archangiaceae bacterium
CAGCAGCAGCAACAGGGCAGGGCGCATCCCATCGGCGAGCTTACTTGCTACCGTGCGCCTTCCGGTGAAACGCGCCCTGCTCTTCGTCGTCGTCCTGCCCATCTACCTGCTGGGGACGCTGTTCCACGCCCGGGTGCGCTGGCTCACCGCGCCGCTGGCCGTGGTGCTGCTCGGGTGGGGGGTGCTCGACGCGCTCGACCGGCCGATCGCCCCCGACGAGTCGCTGACCCCGGCGGAAGTGGAGAAGATCTACGCCGCGCTGCTTTCTCAGGTCGCCCCCGGAGGTCCGAACCACCTCCACAGCCGGCGGTTGTTCCACTACGCCCCGCCGTTCGCCACCGCCGCCGGGGCCAACGTCGACCTCGTTCGCGGCGCGGCGCTGCTGCACGACGCGACGAAGGAGCACGGCGAAGGGGAAGGAAAAGAACGTCTGTGCACCCACGGCGAGCAGGGCGCCGACTTCACCTTGAAGGTGATGGAGGGCATCGGCAAGTCCAAAGCCTTCGCTGCCCACGCGGCGGCCGCGGTGCGCGAGCACATGGGCCCCTGCGGCTTCAACTGGCCGTTCTTCTCCAGGCGCTTCATGTCGAAGTTCTGCGAGCGCAGCTACCCCCGGCCGCGGAGCCTCGAGGCCCAGGTGCTCTACGACATCGACATGCTCGACTTGATGACGGTCGACGGCGTGGTGAAGGTCGCCCAGCTGCGGCAGACCAACCCCGAGTTCGGCAAGGAGCCGCTGAAGGACTCGGTCATCAGCGGGGCCGACTCGGCGTGGAAGAGCGTCGTCGACGCGCAACAGACGCTGCTCACCGCCAAGGCGAAGGAGTGCGGGGTGGCGCTGACGCTTCACACCCAGGGCTTCATTGACGGCCTCGATTTCGAGCGGGTGAAGGACGTGCCCGGGCTCAAAGAGGCGGCGGCGAAATACTTCGCGGCGCACCCGCTGCCAGGGTGCCTGCCCACGGTTCCTCCGCTCGACGGGTGGGGCGCGCCCTGACGGCGAAGGTGCGATTTAAAACGCTTTGAACGTGATTCAGTTCGCGTTTTGACTGCGTCGCGCGCGCGCCTCCCCTCTGAAGACCGCTGGCAGGGCCGATGCACAACCTCTTCCACGGAGGTTGCCCGATGAAGTTCTTCCCGATGACGCGTGACCGCTTTCACTTCTGGACCCCGCTGTGGGTCGGCCCGATGGTGGTGCTGCCCGTCCTTCTCAGCCGGCAGCTGCCGATGCCGGTCTCTCTCCTCGCCACCGGCGTCCTCGGGCTGACGGTGGCGATGCTCGGGGTGACGACGCTGATGGCGCCGCGCGGCCTGAGGGTCTCTTCCTCAGAGTTGGTGTTGGAGCGGCTGGCCTGGCCCTCGTTTCACCTGCCGATGAGCCAGTTGGTGAGCGTGGAGCGCGGCCCGGACGTCAAGCGGGGCAGTGGCGTCATCCGCCTCGCCGGCGTGGGCGGTTGGTTCTGGTCGGGCGGCTTGTTCCGCGCCAGGGGGGTCGGCAACGTCCGCGCCTGGCTGACCCGGCTCGGGCCGACGGTGGTGCTGCGCCGCCGCGAGGGTCTGCCGATTGTCCTCGGCGTCGACGACGTCGAGGGGCTGCTGCTCCAACTGGGTCAGCGGGGCGTCAAGGCGCCGTGAGGCGCAGCGCCAGCGTCCTCAGCTCGCTGGGCTCGCCCTGGGCGGCCTCGAGCGCGAGCGCGGCGCGCTCGAGGGTCGCCAGCTTCAGCTTCAGCTCGGCGGCGAAGCGCTCGCGCTTGCGCTCGAGCGTCTGCAGGTGCTCGAGGCTGTCGGAGAGCGAGCTGGCCGCGCTCTGCAGCCGGTCGCGGGTCAGCGGGTCGGTGGCGGCGGCGACGTCGGCCTTCAGCTCGGCCAACTGCGCCTGGGCGTCGGTGGGGTTGGCGGTGGTGAGGCGCTCGCCAAGGGTCTGGGCGCTGGCGAGCATCCGCTCGGCTTCGCGCACCATCCCGTCGAGCAGCCGCAGCAGCTGCGAGCGGTCGGAGGCGGGCGCGCGCCGAAGCGCCTGGTGACAGCGGACCCAGGTCCGGTGGAGCCGCTTGCCCGCTTCACTTTGAAGCGCCTCGAGCTTCGCGGACAGCGCGTCGGCGTGCAGCCGCAGGTGAGGCGCCAGCAACCCCAGGGCGAAGAGCACCGCCGCCGCCACCGCGCTCACCAGCCCCGCGGCGGTGCGGGGCAGGCCATGAAGCTGGGGGAGCACCGCGGGGATGATCGCCAGCGCCCACCCGGCGCCGAGCGCGCCGCCCGCCGCGCCGGCGAGCTGCCGCGTCGACGCCGTCCCCGGTGGGCCCGCCATCGCCAGCCCGGTCAGCGCTCCGACGGCGACCACCGCTGCGCCCAGAGAGTCGAGGCACAGGCCGATCGCCGCGGCGACGACGCCGAAGAGCACGCGGGTGACGAGGGGCAGGGTGTCATCCCTGCCGCGGAGCGAGCTGGCAGCGAGCAAGGTCCCCACCGCGAGGGTGGCGAGCACCGGCAGCCAGGTGGAAGCAGGGTCCTGGCGGAACGGCGCCCAGAGCACGGCGAACCCGGTCCCGAGCCCCACCACCCGGCCCGTCACCGCCTCGAACTGCGCCCGGTCTTCGATGCTGATTCGCGAGGAGAGGTTCATCGCGCGCTCCTCAGTACGAGTTCGCCATGCCGAAGTTCGCCATCTTCTTCCGGGTGAGGTTCAGCGACTCGTGGCGAATCGCCTCGGCGTCGTGGGTCTGCTCCCAGCGCTTCTGGGTCGCGGTGGCGTCGTCGATGTCCCCCGCGAGCGAGTCGGCGCTCATCGCGAAGATGTTGCGGGCGTTGCCGAGGAAGGCAAAGGCCGACTGGCGATCTCCGCGCTCGAAGGCGGCGGCCGCGGCCACCATCTGGGTCGCGCCGATCGCCGCGATGCAGTCGGAGGCGACCGCGGCGTCCTTCGACGCGTCGTAGACGGCGCGATCATCGGTGGTGTTGGCGGCCAGATGCGCGGTCGGGGTGACCTTGCCGGCCCCGGCCTCGACGTCGACGTACTCCAGCCGCGCGTCGACCTGCAGCTGCGGCGCGCCGGCCGGGACCTTCAGCTCGACGAAAGCGCGGGCGTTCTGGCCGGGGGCGAAGTCGGGCAGCGGCACCGTCACCTCGTCGCCGTTGCGGACCACCTCACGGCCAGCGACCTGCACCAGCGACGTCTCTCCCTTGAGGGTCAGCTTCAACGCGACGTTGCGGGCCACCGCCCCCCGGGCCTGGGTCAGCTCCAGCTGCAGTACCTCGGTGAGCCGCGAGGGGTCGTTGAGGTAGGCGTAGAAGCCGCCACCCCGCTCGGCCAGGTGCTGCATCAGCGGGCCGTTGAAGTCGGTGCCGATGCCGAGGGCCGAGACCGCGAGCCGGCCTTCGTGCATCTGGGCGGCGAGCCCGACCAGGTCCTCCTCGCGCGTCATCCCCTCGGTGGGCTGCCCGTCGGACATCAGCACCACGCGGCGGATCGCTTCGCCCGAAGCGTGGTTGAGCAGCGCCTGGGCGTGGAGCAGCGCTCCAGAGATGTTGGTCGAGCCGGAGTCGGCGATCTGGTTGACGAAGCCGTGCAGCACGCCCTTGCCTTCGAGGTCAGCCCGCGTCATCGGCAGCGCGGTCACATCCGAGCCGAAGGTGACTACCGCCAGCGAATCGTCCTCCGCCAGCAGGTCGATCAACGCGTGCGCGGCGGCCTTGGCCCGGTCGAGCTTCTGGCCAGACATCGAGCCCGAGCGATCCACCACCAGCGCCATCTGCACCGGCTGGGGCTTGCTCGAGAGCCTGGCGTCGCTGGCACGCACGTCGTAGCGGGCGTAGGTCGACCCGCCCTCGAGCGGGCGAGCGTGGCTGAGCGCGGCGTCGAGCTTCAAGGTTCCGCCGGTGACATCGGCGCGCCCGGCCGGCGCCACCGGGGGCTGGTGCCGCCGGGTCCACCAGTGGCCGAGCGAAGGGAAGGCGGCGGAGAGGGTCAGGGCGGCGGCGAGGGCGAAGAAGGCGTGGGTTCGGTTCATGGACGGCAAGGTCTCACGCCGCCGAGGAGCGCCTCATCGGTCAACGGGAGGAGGGTCCTCCCAATGACGTATCAGCGCTCGCGCCAGCCGCTCAGGCGCCGAAGGATGGCCTCAGCGAGCGCGTCGGCCGCTTCGGGGCACAGCGCCAGGTAGAGCGAGGGCTCGATCAGCTCCAGTTCCATCACCCGAACGTCGCCGCGCTCGTCGCGGATCAGATCCACCCGGGCGTAGAGCAGCGGCCCGGTCTCGAGCCCGCGCAGCGCGTTCTCGGCGATCCACAGCTCGTC
>JAYVRT010000736.1:0-15551 GCA_043776025.1 Archangiaceae bacterium
TGGCGATCAACAGCCGGCGCTTCATCCCGCCCGAGAGCGCGCGGGTCTGCTGATCCGCCTTGTCGACGAGGTCGAGCGCCCGGATGACCTCGTCGATTCGCGCCGGGTCGTGCTTGCGGCCGTAATAGCCCTGCTGGATTCGCAGGGACTCGCGGACACTGAAGAACGGGTCGAAGTTGATCTCCTGCGGCACCAGCCCGACGTCGAACCGGGGAGTCAGCGGATCCACGTCAAGGTCGATGCCGAAGAGGCGAATCTTCCCCGCCGTCTTCTTCACCAGGCCACAGACGGCGCCAATCAGCGTCGTCTTCCCCGCGCCGTTGGGGCCGAGCAGCGCGAAGATTTCCCCCTGGGGGATGGTCAGATTGACGCCGTCCAGCGCGGTCAACTTTGGGTACTTCTTGGTCAATTGCTCGACCTGGAGGACTGGCGTCGCCATCGGGATGGCTTCCCATAACGCCCCTGCGCCGTCCGGCGGATCAGATTCGAGTCCCGATCGGCGGATTCTCTGTCCCATCTCTGGGCGGATGGCAGGGGTTGGGGTGGGTCCAGGCCTTGCGAAGGGACGGCGCCAAACCACCTTCACCGGAGTGCCCGATGATCCGCCTGCTGCTCTTCCCTCTCTTTGTCTGCCTCGCCGCCTGCGGCGCCAACACCGCCGAGATTTCCTGCGGCAAGAGCGTCTGTGCCTCGAATCAACGCTGCGAGGCGACGTTGCGCGTGTGTGTGCTCGACGAGCCCCCGACCCTGGTCATCGATGCGCCCTCGAACAAGGCGCTGGTCACGGGAGACACCCTGTCGGTGCGCGGCTCGGTGGTCGATGACGGCGCCGTGAGCAGCCTCGAGCTTTCGATCGACGACGGGAAGACCTGGAGTCAGGTCGGCCTGAGCGGCAATCGCTTCGACGCCCGGGTCGCGCTGCCGGTGCTCGACGCGGAGCCGCTGGCGATCAGCCTGCGCGCCCACGACGCCCACCTGCAGGGAGCGACCGCGAAGGTGGCGGTGACGGTGGACAACGTCGCGCCGCAGGTGACGGTGGCGAGCCCCACGCCGGGGGCAAAGCTGAACGCGGCCTGGTTCGCGGGCACCGGCGCCGTCAGCGGGCTGGTGATTGATGGCTCGAGCGACGTCTCGGTGAGCGTCGACGTCGGCAACGGCCCGCGGAGCACCCCGGTCAATGGCGGCCAGTTCAGCGACAGCTGGCAGGTGTCCGGAGAGGACGGCGTCGTCCACGCGGTGCGCATCACCGCCGTGGACCGGGCCGGAAACCAGACGGTGGTCGAGCAGACGGTGACGGTCGACGTCGTCCCGCCGGCGATCGCCTTCCTCACCCCGGCGCCGAGCGCGCTGCTCGGCACGGCCTTCTTTCAAGGCGGAGGGCTGCTGCAGGGCACCGTCTCGACCGGCGCGACGGTCACCGTGGGCGCGCAGGGCGCGGCGGTGAAGGGAGACCAGTGGTCATTCGCGTGGCCGCTGCCCACGGGCGTCGACTTTCAGCCGCAGGTCCTCGAGGCGGTCGCCACCGACGCCGCGGGCAACCAGTCGCGGGCGCGGCAGTTGGTGACGGTGGACGTGGTGCCGCCGGTGCTCGCCTTCTCCTCCCCGGCACCGGGGGCGAAGCTCAACGCCTCAAGCTTCTCGGGTGGAGACGACGTCGCCGTCGCGTGGGTGGTCAGCGACGGCGACCCGCAGGTGGTGGTGCGCGACGGCCAGGGCATCGCCGGCCCGAGCCCGCTGAAGGTCACCACTTCGCCGACCGACAACCCGAAGGCGTACGCGGTGACGCTCTCCGCGTCTGACCGGGCGGGCAACACCGCCAGCGTGAGCCTCGCCTTCGCGGTCGACCGCCTGCGCCCTTCCGTCATCGCCCGTGCGCCGGCCGACGGGAGCCGGAACAACCCCGGGGCGGCCTCGCTCGACTTCAGCGAGCCGGTGACCGGCGGCGACGGGCTGACGCTGAGCCCCGCGGCGGGCGGCGGAGTCTGGACCAGCCCCACCCACTTCGAGATTGCCGGGCTGGCCAGCGACGCCGTCTTCACCGCCGCGGTCGGCGCTGTCAGCGATGGCTTTGGCAACCCGGCGGTGATTCCCGCGAACACCCACTTCCACACCGCGCCCCAACTGCCGGCCTCCGGCGCGACGCTGATGAACGATGTCTGGAAGTTCAAAGCGGCGGCGGATCGCGACGGGGTGCTGTCCATCTTCAGCACCTCGCAGACGACTCCGGCTGAATACCGCTGGGTGCGGGTCAACCCGCGGACCGGCGTCGTCGAGGACCATCGGATGCCCTGGCAGCCGACGCTGGGCAGCGCGTTCTCCGAGCTCGACACCTCTGCCTGGTCGAGCGTGAAGCCAGACCTGTCGGCGCGGCGGGTCGCGGGGGCGATGACGCTTCACCCGGGCACCATCCTCGAGCGCCGGGTGTGGACGCGGTTCGACGACGCGGCGGCCAACAGCGACCTGGGGATGATTGGCCTGATTCCCACGCCCGCCTTCGCGGCCGAGGGGCCGCTGGGCGAGGTCGGTGAGCTCAAGTTCATCTCCACCACTGCGTCCAGCTACCTGCGCGCGGGGATGGCGAACGGACTCGACGTCGGGCTCGCGGCGCCTACCGCGGTCGGCTACGGCGACACCCGGTGGGAGTTGGTCGAAGCGCGCGGCGGCAGCTTCAAGCGGCGTTCGTTCGGCTGCGTCCGGCACTTCGGCAACGTGCCCCCGAGCTGCGAGCTCGCTGCGCTGCAGCAGTGGAATGACGTCTCCGCCACCGACAACACCTCCTACGCGATGGCCGAGGCGTGCTCGGTGGCGATCTACGACACCACCGCGGGGAACCGGGTGATGCACGTCGAGCCGTATGCTCCGACCTGCCTCGGCAACTGCCCGCTGGCGTGGAGCACGACGCAGCCGCTGGGTACTGAGCTCCGGGTCGCGGTCGACCACCGCGACACCAACAGCTTCATCGGCGCCGAGCGCGTCGCCACCGGGGTGCAGCTGAAGCGGCTGGCGCTCAACGGTGGGTGCGCGGGCAGCTGGGCCAACGTCGGCGCGCCGGTGGCAGTCCCCCTCGGCGCGGCGTTCGAGCCGGTCTCGCTCGGGGGGAAGCCGGCGCTGCTCTTCGTCGATGCCGGCTTCGCGCTCAAGGTGGTGCTGCCGTGAGAGCCGCGCTGTTGAGTCTCGCCTTCGCCTGCGCCGCGGGCGGGGCCGAGCCGGGAGTCCAGCTCGAGAGCCACTGCCGCCGCGGCTGGCTCACCGGCGGGGGGCTGGCCCTCGCCGGGGGCGCGGTAGTGGCGCTGAGCCTTGCGGGCTACGAAGCGTCGAAGGCGGACGCGGCCTCACGCACCCTCGCCGCCTACTACTCACACGGCGCAGCGCCGACCGCGGCCGAAGCGCCCAGAATTCGGCTGCTTCAGGAGCGCGCGGACACCGCCTCGACCCAGGCCCTTGGGCTGCTGGCCGGCGGAGGCGCCGCGCTCCTGCTCGGCGTAGGCTTGGTGCTCCTCGACGGGTGGCTCGGCCCCGCCGCGGTGACGGTGGCAATTCAACCCTCGGGTGCATCGGTGGTACTCAGAGGGAGGTTCTAAAGCCAGGAGTCGGACGGATGCGGGTGCGCTTGATTGTCGCGGTGGGGCTGATCGCAGCAACCGTCCGCTGCGGGCCGGCGGCCGAGAAGTGCGGCGAGGCCATCTGCACCAAGGAGCAGCGGTGCACCGCGAGCAAGACCTGCGTCACCGACAACCCGCCGACGCTCAAGGTCGACGCCCCGCTGGAGGGCGCGATGGTCTCGACGACGTCGGTCGAGGTCACGGGGACTGCGAGCGACGACGAGCCCGGGGTGGCGGTCGAGCTGTCGACCAACAAGACGACCTGGATCCCGACCAAGCTCGCGGCCGACGGCAGCTTCACGGTGCAGCTGCCGCTGCCGACGCTCGACTTCTCGGCGGGCTCGGTGTCGGTGCGCGCGCGCGACAGCAAGGGCCGGTTGGTGACGGTCTCGAGGCAGCTGCTGGTCGACAACGCTCCTCCCGCCTGCGCCATCGCGATGCCGGGCGAAGGGGTGTTCCTCACCACGACCGGTGCGGTGATGGTTTCGATGCACGCCTCCGACGGCTCGCAGGTGCTCAACAACCCCAGGGTGTCGACCGACGGCGCGGCGACCTTCACTCCGCTGACCGCGACCGCGGGGGACTTCACCTACAGCTGGGCGCTGAGCACCGAGAACGGTGTCGCCCACGACGTCATCTTCCGGGTGGAGGACGCGAGCGCCCACCCCTGCGAAGCGAAGGTCTCGGTGACGGTGGACAACGTCAAGCCGACCATCGCCTTCTCGACGCCCTTGAGCTCCGCGCTGCTGGGGGTGCCCTTCTTCACCTCCGGCGGGCTGGTTGGCGGGACCGCGGCCGACGGGATGCGGCCCTTGAAGTCGGTGACGCTCGACTTCGCCGACGGCGCCGGCCCGAAGATGGCCACGCTGTCGACCACCGGGAACAAGGCCTGGTCGGTGAACGTGCCCAAGCCGCTCGCCGACGACTACAAGGTCCACAACGCCACCGCGGTGGTGACCGACCTCGCCGGCAACACCGCGACCGCGACGCTGACGGTGACGGTGGACGTCAAGGCCCCGGCGCTCACCATCACCTCGCCGACGATGGGGGGGAAGCTCAACATCTCGAACTTCCCCGCGAGCAACAACGCGCCGATGACCTGGGTGCTCAGCGACGCCGACCCGCAGCTGACCATCGGGGTGCTGCTGCCCGACGGCGGCTTCATCACCCCGCCGGTGGTGCCGACCTCGCCCACCGACAACCCCAAGGCCTACAACGTGACGCTGCGGGCCAACGACCGGGCGGGGAACAGCACCACGGCGACGGTGGCCTTCACCGTCGACCGGGTGGCGCCCAGCGTCGTCACCACCACCCCGACCAACGGCAGCCGGATGTTCGTCGGCCCGACCTCGGTCGACTTCAGCGAGCCGATGATGGGCGGTGACGGCCTCAACATGAACCCGTTCGCGCAAGGCAACTGGACCACCCCGAGCCACTTCGAGGTCCCGAACCTGCTCAAGGACAAGGTCTACGTGGCGGCCACCGGCGCGGCGACCGACCTGCACGGCAACCCCCTGGTGGCCTCGAGCTACAAGTTCCACACCGAGACCTGGAAGCCGACCTCGGGGTCGAGCCTCATCGGCGGCTACGCCAAGGTCTATGACGCGGCCACCGACTCGGAGGGCGTCATCAACCTCGTCGCCGAGAAGTCGCTGGGCGGCGCGGTGGAGTGGATCCAGTTCGACTCTTCGACGGGCTACGCGAACATCATCGACAGCGAGCCGGCGCTGAGCTTCGCGGGGCGCCTGGTGGCGGCGCGGGCGGTGCAGCCAGACCTCACCTCGCGACGGCTGGCCGGGCTGATGACGAACTCCGGCTCGGGCGACACCGTTCGCTACAACATCAACGGGGGCGCCCAGGTGGCGGTGGTTGGCTCGGCGCAGGCGTTCATCCCGACGCCGCCGTTCGCCGGCGAGGGAGGTGTGGTCGCCGAGTTCGGCGTCATCGCCGGCGGCTTCTACAAGCGGACCGGGCGCGCGAACGTGGCGATCAGCCTGGCGAGCATCTCGGCGATCAGCGTCAGCGACACCCACTGGCAAATCATGACCGGCAATGCCGGGGGCACCGAGTCGCAGGACTTCGGCTGCTCGCCGACCTGCACCCTGAGCGGGGTGAAGACGCTCGGGGGAGGGTCGATCGGCTACCCGAACGCGGCGATCTCCAACAACTGCGCGGTACACGGTTACCAGTCGGCCGGCTTCGAGAAGACGACGATGTTCCGCTACCAGCCGGGGTGCGGACCGACTCCGAATCCGAACCCCTGCGCGCCCGACCTCACCGAGGACAACAACTTCGACGAGGTGGTCGCCGACGCGGCGCAGGACGGCACTTTCTACGGCTACGCCACGGTGAGCGCGGGCACCTTCCAGCTGAAGAAGCGGACCCTCACCGCGACGACCTGCTCCGGTGGCGTCGTCGACGTCGGTGCGCCGATTACCATCGGCACGATTCAAGGCCTGCCCCGGCTGATTGTCGTGCGCGGCGTGCCGGGGCTGTTGTTCCCCGCGGTGAACGGCAACATCACCTACGTCACGCCGTAGAGCGCCGTCAGGGGCAGGTGGTGTCGGAGCCGCTGGCGGCGGAGATTCTCGGGCCGGCGGCGCTGCCAACCCCGGCGAGGAAGCAGGTGTACTGCTGCCGGGTCGGCTCCTCGTCGAAGGCGACGTAGTGGCCGAGGTTGAACGGCGCCGCGTACTGCACCACTCCACCGGTGACGCCGTTGAGGTTGTTCGCCACCGGGTAAGGCACGGTGGACCGGCCGTCGAGCGCCATCCCCGCGGGGATGGTCGGGTCGATCTCCTCTCCCGTCTCCTGCGCGCCGAGGGCCACGGCGACCGCGGTCTCGGCGTTGGGGTGGAAGTAGCCGTCGCGAAACCCGGCGGTCATGAAGAAGGGCCGGGGCTTCATCCCCTGCCGCGGCTCCTTCGCGACGTAGCGCGCCTTGCCCGTGGGGTCGGTGCGGTCCCACAGGTTCTGGAAGATGTGGAGCAGCGGGTGGCTGCGGCGAAGCTCCGCGCCCGTGGGGAACTCGAGCAGCAGCTCGATGAGGGGCTTGAGCACCTGCGGCTCGAGGGCGCTGTTGGCGATCTCCACCAGGCTCCCGCCCGCGCCCGAGAAGACGTAGGCCTGGATTCGCGGGTCGACCGAGGCGATCGGGACGCCGAAGGTGGTGCCCATCGAGTGGCCCATCGCGGTGAGGCGCTTGGGGTCAAAGCGGATGAAGCCGTCGGTGGCGGGGCCGGGGTTGAAGTCGGCTGACAGCGTCACCGGGACCTGGAGGCTGGGGATGAGGCGGGTGAGGTAGACGACCTCCATCGCGCCGACCTGCATGTTGTCCACCGTGCCTTCGACGTCTCCGAAGATGTTGTACAGCTCGAGCCCGCTGGTGTCGGGCGGGGTCTTCCGGCCGCCGTGGAGGGGGAAGTCGAACCCGAGCGCGGCGATGCCCCTTCGCGCGAGGTACTCGGCAGGGCCGGTGCCGGGCGGAGGGTCTCCCAGCTCGTGGCGGGTGGCGATCTGCGGCAGCGGCCCGCGGTCGATGCTCTCGCGCCACTCGCCGCCCGAGCCGTGGAAGTAAATCATCAGCGGGAAGCCCTCGGCGGGCATCGGCTTCTTCGGAATCGTCAGCGCGAGGCGGATCTGCTGGCTGCCGGTCTTCTTCGGGCTCAGCCCATCGGCCTCCCAGACGATGCGGCCGTGGCCGGGGATGTCGCCGTCCTGCACCTGGGGCACGGTGTACTTGCCGGAGAGCCAGTGAAACGTCTGAAAGTTGTCCTCGAGCTTCCAAGGCTCGTCCACCGTTGGAGCCGGCAGGGTGTCGACCCACTTCGCCAGCTTCACCAGCGCGTCGGAGGGGTCCATCGTCTTGAAGACGGTGGCCGCCACCACCTTCGAGCGATCGCGGTTCTGCTTCTTCAGCCACACCCGCAACGGCTCGAACGACGCCGCGGCGGCCTTGTCGGCGTCGGCGGCCTGCTCCAGCGCCTTGTGGAACGCCAGCGAGCGCCCCAGCGGCTTGCCGGCGCTGTCCTTCACCGCGTCGGTGACGACCGCGGCATAGGTGGTCAGCGGCCGGCGGACGAAGCCGTAGGAGGGGATGACCTCGAGGAGGTTCGCGGGAGACGCGGGCCCGGCCTCGGCGGTGAAGCTGACGTTCAAGGGGAACTGCCGGCCGTACTCGGGCGAGTTGGCGTCGACGTCGACGAGGTAGACGCTGGCGGTGGGAGTCAGCGACTGGGCGGGGCTGGGGAAGGTGGTCGCGTCGAGCGCGGCGTTGGGGGTGAAGAAGACGCCAGTGGTGACGCCCCAGCCGTCGCCGCTGTGGGCGTCGGCGGCCTTGATCCACATGTTGGCGAGGTTGCTGCGCTTGCCCGGGTAGCGCTGGAGGTTGAAGGTGCCGTCGGCCTCGCGGCGCAGGTCCGAGGGCATCGGCAGGGTCCAGAAGTCGTCGGTGTGTCCCGGCTCGAAGGTCACCTGGGTGCCGCGGGAGACATAGCCGTCGCCGCCGCAAGTGGTGAGCACCAGCAGGGAGGAGAGGACGAGTCGACGCATCGGGGGGCTATACCCCACGGGCAACAGCCGCTCCACACGGCTTGCCTCGCCCGGGCGTTGGGCCTATCTGCCGCGACATGGCCGACAACTTCATCTTCACGATGCAGGACCTGCGCAAGGTGAAGGGCGGGAAGGAGATCCTCAAGGGCATCTGGCTGTCGTTCTTCCCCGGCGCGAAGATCGGCGTCATCGGGCCCAACGGCGCCGGCAAGTCGACGCTGCTGCGAATCATGGCGGGGCTCGACAAGGAGTTCATGGGCACCGCCCACCCCGACCCCAAGGTGCGGGTCGGCTTCCTCCAGCAGGAGCCGCAGCTGGACGAGACGCTGGACGTGAAGGGCAACGTCGAGCTGGGCGTGAAGCCAATCACCGACGTGCTCAAGCGGTTCAACGAGGTCTCGGACCTGATGGGCCAACCGGACGCCGACTTCGACAAGCTGCTCGCGGAGCAGGCGCGGCTGCAGGACAAGATCGACGCGGTCAACGGCTGGGAGCTCGAGCGGAAGCTGGAGATCGCGATGGATGCGCTGCGCTGTCCTCTAGGCGACGCGAACGTGAGCAAGCTGTCGGGCGGCGAGAAGCGGCGGGTGGCGCTGTGCCGGATTCTGCTGGAGAAGCCCGACCTGCTGCTGCTCGACGAGCCGACCAACCACCTCGACGCCGAGTCGGTGGCGTGGCTCGAGCAGCACCTGAAGGAGTACCCGGGCACGGTGGTCTCCATCACCCACGACCGGTACTTCCTCGACAACGTCGCGGGGTGGATCCTTGAGCTCGACAAGGGCGAGGGCGTTCCCTGGAAGGGCAACTACAGCAGCTGGCTGGACCAGAAGAAGACCCGGCTGTCGCAAGAAGAGAAGACCGAGTCGGCGCGGCAGAAGTTCCTCGCCCGCGAGCTGGAGTGGGTGCACTCGTCGCAGAAGGCGCGGCAGGCCAAGGGCAAGGCCCGGCTCAGCCGGTACGAGGAGATGCTCGCCGAGCAGCAGCAGAGCTCGAAGCGCGAGGGCACGGGAGAGATCTACATCCCGCCGGGGCCCAAGCTCGGCGGCCTCGTCATCGAAGCGAAGAACCTGCGCAAGAGCTTCGGCGACCGGCTGTTGATCGACGAGCTGAGCTTCAAGCTGCCGCCCAACGGCATCGTCGGAGTCATCGGCCCCAACGGCGCGGGGAAGACGACGCTCTTCAAGATGCTGCTCGGGCAGGAGAAGGTGGACTCGGGCGAGCTGAAGATCGGCGAGACGGTGAAGATCTCCTATGTCGACCAGTCGCGCGACGCGCTCAACGGCGACAACTCGGTGTTCCAGGAGGTCAGCGGCGGCCTCGACCAGCTCGACCTCGGCGGCCGCATCGTCCAGTCGCGCGCCTACCTCGCCGGCTTCCAGTTCAAGGGCGCGGACCAGCAGAAGCGGGTCAAGGACCTGTCGGGCGGCGAGCGGAACCGGGTGCACCTGGCGAAGCTGCTCAAGGCCAACGGCAACCTGCTGCTGCTCGACGAGCCGACGAACGACCTCGACGTCGAGACGATGCGCAGCCTCGAGGAAGGGCTCGAGGGCTTCGCCGGCTGCGCGGTGATCATCAGCCACGACCGCTGGTTCCTCGACCGCGTCGCGACCCACATCCTCTCGTTCGAAGGGGACAGCAAGGTCTTCTGGTTCGAGGGCAACTTCCAGGACTACGAGGAAGACAAGAAGAAGCGCCTGGGGCCCGATGCGCTGATGCCGAAGCGAATCAAGTACCGCCCGCTGGTACGCCACTAATGGCCGAGCCGAAGAGCGTCACTGTCACCCAGATTCGGCTCGAGCAGGACCACGCCGAGTCGCAGGTGATGGCCCAAAGCGCGCTGATCGGCGAACGGGTGGTCGCGGTGACACGGCTGGCGCTGATGATGATGCTCGGAGGTGCGACCAGCCTGGTAGCCTGGGCGACGAACCACCCGGTACCGACCACCGCGCTGCGGCAGGCGCTGGTCTTCTCGTACCTCGCCTTCGCGATCGGCGCTGTCTACTTCACCCGGCGCCTCAAGCGCGCCGAGCTGGGCAAGTCTTTGTACCTGCCGCTGGTTTTCAGCTTCATCGACGCCGGCTTCTTCGTGGGCCAGGGGCTGGTCGACCACGGGCTGCAGATCGCCCCTCGCCCCGAGATCGTGACCATCTCCTTCGCGGTGTTGATCTGCTTCTCGGTGGCGCGGCTGACGCTGCTGCACGTCGTCGTCTCGACGTCGCTGTCAGTGCTCGGGGTGCTCGCGGCGGCCGTGCTCGACGGCTGGGCGACCCCGGTGTGGGGCTCATTCGTCTGCGCCTGCCTGGTGGCGCTCGGAATCCTCATCGGCGCGACCAACCTGCGGATCCGCCAGATGTTCGTCGACATCCGCCGCCGCGAAAACCTGAGCCGGTTTCTCCCCCGCCAGGTGGTCGACCGGGTGCTCGAGGGCGGCGGGGCGGCGCTCCACCCGGTGCAGCGCGAGGTGACGATCCTCTTCAGCGACATCCGCAACTTCACCACCATGAGCGAGACGCTTCAGCCCAAAGAGGTGCTCGAGTTCCTCGACGAGTACTTCGGCCACATGGCGCAGATCGTCAAAGGCCACGACGGAATGCTGAACAAGTTTCTCGGTGACGGGCTGCTCGCGGTGTGGGGAGTTCCGCAGTTGCAGGACGACCACGCCGAGCGGGCGCTGAAGGCAGCGGTCGACATGAGGCGGAAGATGGTGGAGATCAACGCGGGCCGGCAGAGCGAGGGGAAGGCGGTGTTCAAGATTGGCATCGGGGTGCACACCGGCATCGTCGCGGCGGGGATGCTCGGCGGCGCGGATCAGCGGGAGTACACGGTCATCGGCGACGCGGTGAACCTCGCCTCGCGCATCGAAGGCCTGACGAAGAGCCTGGGGACCGACATCCTCGCGAGCGAGACGGCCTGGAAGCAGGGCGGCGCGCGGTTCAAGGGCGAGCGGGTCGGCGAAGAGCACGTGAAGGGCCGCGACGCCGCGGTGGTCGTCTACGCACTGCGCGAGGCCGCATGAGGATTGCCTGCATCGGCGGTGGTCCTTCCGGCCTGTACTTCAGCGTGTTGATGAAGAAGGCGTTCCCCGAGTCGGAGATCACCGTCCACGAGAAGAACCGCTCGGATGACACGTTCGGCTGGGGCGTCGTCTTCTCCGAGGAGACGTTGAGTAACTTCGAGCAGGCCGACGCCGCCAGCTACGAGCAGATTCGCAAGAGCTTCAAGTACTGGGACGACATCGAGACCTGGGTCGGGGGCGAGTGCATCACCTCCACCGGCCACGGCTTCTGCGGGCTGTCGCGCAAGCAGTTGCTGCTGATTCTCCACGAGCGCTGCCGCCAGGTCGGCGTGAGCCTGCAGTTCCAAACCGAGGTGAAGTTCGAGGCGCTGCCACCAGCGGACCTGGTGGTTGTCTGCGACGGGGTGCACAGCCCGGTGCGGGAACAGTACAAAGAGGTCTTCCAGCCGACGGTCGACTGGCGGCGCTGCAAGTTCACCTGGCTGGGCACCGACAAGCCGCTCAAGGCCTTCACCTTCGTCTTCAAGGACACGCCCCACGGGCTGTTCCAGGTACACGCCTATCCGTTCGAGGACGGCCTCTCGACGTGGATCGTCGAGTGCCGCGAAGAGGTCTGGCGCAAGGCGGGGCTCGACAAGATGAGCGAGGAGGACAGCGTCGCCTTCCTCCAGCGCCTGTTCGCGCCTGAGCTCGCCGGCCACAAGCTGCTCGCCAACAAGTCGATCTGGCGCACCTTCCCCACCATCGCCTGCCAGCAGTGGCACCACCGGAACCTGGTGCTGATGGGCGACGCGGTGCACACCGCCCACTTTTCCATCGGCAGCGGGACGAAGCTGGCGATGGAGGACGCGATCGCGCTGGCGAAGGCGTTCAAGACCCACGGCACGGCGCCGTCGAAGTTGAAGGACGTGCTCGACGCCTACCAGGACGAGCGCCAGCTGGAGACGCTCAAGCTGCAGCGCGCGGCGCAGACCAGCCTCGAGTGGTTCGAGAACTCGGCGCGGTTCCTCAAGCAGCCGCCGCTGCAGTTCACCTTCAACCTGCTCACCCGCAGCCGCCGCATCACCTGGAACAACCTGCGCGCGCGGGATCCGAAGCTGGTGGCGAAGGTCGACGGCTGGTTCGCCCAGCAGGCGGGGACGACGCCGCGCCACGACGGGAGCGCGCCGCCGCCGCTGTTCGCTCCGTTGACGCTGCGGGGGATGACGCTGCGCGACCGGGTGGTCGTCTCGCCGATGTGCCAGTACCTGGCGAAGGAAGGGGTCGTCGACGACTGGCACCTGGTGCACCTGGGAAGCCGGGCGATGGGCGGCGCCGGCCTGGTGCTGACGGAGATGACCGACGTCTGCGCCGAGGGCCGCATCACCCATGGCTGCGCTGGGCTGTGGAACGAGGCCCACCGCGTGGCGTGGAAGCGCGTGGTGGACTTCGTTCACGCCAGGAGCTTGTCGAAGATTGGAGTCCAGCTGGCGCACGCGGGGCGCAAGGCGAGCTGCCAGCTCCCGTGGGAAGGCGACGGGCCGCTGAAGCCCGCCGAACGCCCGTGGCAGACCGTCGGGCCGTCTGCGTTGCCGTATGCCACGGGCTGGCACACCCCTCGGCAGATGGAGGCGGAGGACCTGGCGAAGACGATTTCCGACTTCGTCGCCGCGACGAAGCTCGCCGACGCCGCGGGCTTCGACTTCATCGAACTGCACGCCGCCCATGGCTACCTGCTGTCGACCTTCCTCTCGCCGCTGACCAACCGGCGCACCGATGGGTACGGCGGGTCGCTGGAGAAGCGGATGCGCTTCCCGCTCGAGGTGTTCGACGCGGTCCGCGCGGCGTGGCCCAAGGAGAAGCCGCTGGGGGTGCGGATCTCCGCCTCCGACTGGCTCGGCCCCGACGGGATGACCCTCGAGGACGCGGTCGGGGTGAGCAAGGCGCTCAAGGCGCACGGCTGCGATGTGATCGACGTCTCCAGCGCCGGCAACGTGCCGGAGTCGAAGCCTGAATACGGGCGGATGTACCAGGTGCCGTTCTCCGAGGCGGTGCGCTTCGGCGCCGGGCTGCCGACGATGGCGGTGGGCGCGATCCAGAGTCCGGACCACGCGAACAGCATCCTCGCTGCCGGTCGCGCCGACCTCTGTGTGATTGCCCGGGAGCATCTGTCGGACCCGTACTTCACCTCGCGCCACGCGCAGGCGGAGAAGGTCGACACCTTTGAGTGGCCCAAGCCGTACCTGATGGTCCGGCCGCGCTGAGGCCGGCGCGGCCTACTGGCCGGGATCGCGACCGATGGGCTCACCGCCGGTGCGGGCGCTGAGGTCATCGGCGTTCTTCTGGTCCTGCGCGCCCAGCTGGTTCGCCCGCTCGCGGACATTGTCGAGCTGCCGCTTCGGCGCGTGCGCGACTTGATCCTCCATCCGGACAACCTTGGTGCTGTACATCGCGTGGTACGCGAGGAACCCCAGGGTGGAGAGGGCGACGGCGGCGACGAGGAACTTGGCCATGCGGTGATTATGCCCCTTCGAATAATCGGAGGAAATTCGGCCGAATTGTCTGCTGTTGTTGCATTTGGGCGACGGGACGGGAGGCGCGCGAACCAGAGAATCATTCTGCGGCGCATTCCTGTCAGTAGCGTCGCCCCGAAGCGGAGCCTGGCCGGTGCGCGGCGGGCTCCGCTTCACTTTCTCTGCGAAGGGCTGCGCGCTCGTTCGCGGCGCTTCCCCCTACTTCCAGTCGTCGATGCGGGTAATCAGAGGCCCGTCGAGCACGTAGGCGCCCGCGATGCCTTCGGGTGAGGCCTCGAGGCCTGCAAGCTTTGCGACGTTGGGCGGGTCGTCGTCGCGGCAGAGCATCACCAACTCGCGCAGCCCCAGGTAGAGGCGGATGCGGCCGGGCCCCAGCCTTTCCTTCAGCTGGGCCTGCTGTGTCGGACACAGCAGCCGGGCGGCGTCGTGGCCGTCGCCCCGCGCCAGCGCCCAGAGGCCGGTGGGCTCGGTGGAAAGACGCAGCGCCCCGCTCTCGAGCTCGAGGGGACGGGGCAAGGCCGGCTCGGCATCCAGGTTGCGCCAGGCTGCGGCGTCGAGCTCTTCCAGGCCGAGGTGGTGGGTCGCGAGGGTTCCGCTGGGGACGTAGCGCACCAGGTCCGAGTCCTTGAGGGCGTAGAAGATGAGCAAGCCCCCAGGTCCTTCTCGATGGGCAGCGCCCACCGCCCGGTCGAGGAACGCGGAATCGCGCAAGACAGGGAGCACCGCCGCCAACAGGGGCAGCCGGCCCGCGGGGATTCCCAGGCTTCGCTCGGCCAGCTCGCGGCCGAGCGCTTCCACTGACACCTCGAGCGAGGCCGCGCCGTCGAGGAAGCCGCGGTAGAGCGACTTGAGGTCCAGCCGCGCCACCCCTCCTTTTCCCAACCGCACCAGCAGCTGGTCCTTTTGCAGCAGGTGCGGCGTCGACTGTGACTTCAGCTGCCGCACCAGCCGGGCGGTGAAGTCGCCGAGCAGTGGAATCGTCTGGCCCGACGGCTCCTCGGGCGCGTCCAGTTCCGCCGACAGCTGCTGCGCTTCGGAGTCGAACGGGTCGTCGCGCAGCACCTCGGCGACGAGCGCGCGGGCGCGGGCAATCTCTCCCCGCCGCATCGCCAACGCGGCGAGGGCCTTTTTTGCCTCCGGGTCGCCTGGGTTGATGCGCAGCGCCCGCTGCAGCGGGGACTCGGCCTCGGCCCAGCGTTCCTGGGAGACGAAGGCCCGGGCGCGGGCGAGCATCACCTGCGCGTCGTGGGGAAAGTCGCGCTCGAGGCCGTCGAGCACCGCCATCGCGTCGGCCACGGCTTCCCTCTCAAGCAGCGCCTGGGCGACCGCCGTCCTCAGCACCCGGCCGCCGTCGTTGCGCGCGAAGTCCGAGAGCTCGGCGAGCTCGGCGTCGCTGAGCGCCTCGCCTCCTTCGACCTTCTCGAGCAATCGGACCAGCGCGGCATCCATCCTCCCAATGGTAGCCGCGTGGTAAGGCTGCGGCCATGGGTGAAACCAGGCGGAAGGTGACGCTGATCAACGGCGACGGCATCGGCCCGGAGGTGATGGAGGCAACCCGCAAGGTGCTCGAGGCGTCGGGCGCGCCGCTCGACTTCGAACACCAGGACGCCGGCAACGAGGCGTCGAACCGCCACGGCACCAACCTCCCCGACGCCACCGTCGAGTCGGTGCTCCGCAACGGCGTCGGTCTCAAAGGGCCGACCGCCACCGGCATCGGCGTCGGGCAGCAGTCGGCGAACGTCGGGCTGCGCAAGCGCCTGGACCTCTACGTCAGCCTCCGGCCGGTGAAGTCGGTGCCGAACGTGAAGACCCGCTACGAGGACGTGGACCTGGTGGTGGTGCGGGAGAACACCGAGGACCTCTACGCCG
>JAYVRT010000737.1:0-4292 GCA_043776025.1 Archangiaceae bacterium
GCGGGCAGCTCCCGGCCCGTCGCCCGAGGTGGCGCGGCCAGCTGCGGGAAGCGTCAATCGCCTGGTGCTCTTCGAGGCGTCGACCAACTCGGCGAGCAAGACGCTCAAGCGCTCGGGCGTGGTCGAGAAGCTGGTGAGCGACAACCCCGGCCTCAAGCTCGAGCGGCTCGAGTTCGCCACCGCCGTCGATCGCGCCGAGCAGCTGCACGTCAACGAGATCCCCACCGTGCTCTTCCTCGACGACTCCGGGGCTGAGCGGGGGCGGTTCACCGGCCTGGGGACGCTCAAGCAGCTGCAGCAGCAGCTCGACAAGGCCCGGGGAACGCTGCGGTGAGCACCTTCAAGGTTCGCCCCGCGCGCCGAGGGGATGCGGCTCCGATCGCCGCGATCATGGGCGAGCTGGGCTTCTCCGGAGATCCCGCGACCGTGACCTGGATCATCTCCCACCCGGAGATGGAGCTGCTGGTCGCCGCCGACCAGCTCGACAAGGCGATCGGCCTGGTCTGCCTCGCCCACCGCCCCCAGATTCGCTTCGGCGGCCGGATCGCCACCATCGAGGAACTGCTCGTCACGTCCACCTGGCGGCGCAAAGGCGTGGGCCGCGAGCTGCTCAAGCGCACCGTCGAGCGGGCACGGGTGCTCGGCGTCAAGCGGCTCGAGGTGCAGACGATCAAGGCCGACGATCCCGCGGCGATCGCCTTCTTCAAGGCCTGCGGCTTCGTGCCCGGCGACGCCTCGGTGATGAAGCTCGCGTGACCCCGCCGCTCGCGTGACGGCCGCCAGCGCCCGACTTGAAGCTCAGCGGACGTACGACGCTTCGACGCTGTTGCCATACGCGCCCAGCCCGCTCCGAGTTCCGGCGCGCGGCGGGTTGTTGCTCGAGGCGCCTGCGGGGTCTGCGGCCTTGAGCGCCGCCCTGGCGCCGTGGTGCTTCAAAGCGACCTGGAACTCAGCCCCGGGCGCGGATGGCCGGGGGCCTGGCGTCGGCATTGTCGTTGATGCCGATGAAGAAGACCCAGGGACAGCCGAGGCGAGGCCAAGGCCAGAGCCTGGCCCGCTCACCGGCTCAGCGCAACCTGAGTCACGCGCGGCCTTCCCACCTGCTGCGTCGACCGCTCGAGGGTGAGCATCGTGAGGCAACCCAGGCGACCCGCCGGGTTACGGGACGGGAGGGTTCGTCTTCGCCAGCATCTGGGCCACCGCCTCGAGGCGGGTGCGATCCTTCGGCGCCACATCTTCGAAGCGAATCCCCAGCACGTCGGCCTTGGCCCAAGCCACCACGCCCACCAGATCGAACTTCTCACCGTCGATGCTGATCGCCATCGAGATCCGATCTCCGATCGCGTGCGGATTCTTGGTCCGCAGGCAGAGCCCACCCGCGGAGAAGTTGATCGAGAAGGTGTTCAGCGCCTTCGCCGCTTGGGCGGCGGCCTGGAACTTCACCGCTACTTTGGCGGCGATGCGAACGTCGCGGCGGCGATCGGAGTTCCGGAACAGCGGGTCGGTGGGCATCACGGGACCCCCACTCTACTCACTGCAACTTGATCGTGAACTTTCCGCTGGAGTACCCCGCCCCATCGACGAGCACGGTGTAGGTGCCCGCCGCCAGGTTGTTGAGCGTCAGCGTCGCCGTGCCACCGTAGGAAGCAGCGGCGGCACAGCCCTTGGCGGCGAGCGACGGAGAGCAGCCAGCGCTCCCCGCCCGCACGTACACCACCGGACGAAACAGCTGACCTTCAGCCACATCCGGCGTCACCGAGAGCGTGACTGTCTGCGCGGTGAGCAGCGAGAACCGGTAACCGACGTCACTGGCGAGGTAGCCGTCGGCGAGCGCCGGCAGGCCACAACCAGCCGCGTAGTCGTTGTTGGTGGCCGCCCGGGTGTCGCCCACCAGCGGCGCGTTCTGCACCAACAGCGGCAGCTGGCCGATCGAGCAGATGTCGTTGGCCGGCGGGAGAATCGGCGGCCCGCTGGTCAGCCGCAGGCTGAACGGACCCTGGCTGCCGTAGTCGCCGGAGACCCACAGCGAGTAGGTGCCCGGAGCGAGGTTCGGCACGGTGTAGACCGAGCGATCAGGAAACTGGGGATCGGCGGCGAAGACGCAGGCCACCTGATCGGTCGACACCACCGAGGTGCAGGCGTTGGGGGCCCGCAGCGTCGCCACGGGCAACAGCGCCGAGCCGGTGGGGGCCTTGAGATCCACCGACAGCGACTGGGCCGAGGTCAGCGTCACCTCGTAGACCACGTCCGGAGACGGCGCGCCCAGGGGGAAGGTGCAGGTCTGGGTGTCGGCGTTGGCGCCCAGCGTCGTGCCCTGCACGTTCACCGGCCCCGACATCAGCGACAGCGGTATCGCCGACGCGCAGGTGTCGTTGAGCGGCGGTGCGGGCGGGTCGGCGAACTGGACTTCGAGGTCGAACGGCCCGGCGCTGCCGGCCGCGCCGTCGACCCAGAGGTACCAGATCCCCGCGGGTAGGTTGGGCACCACGCTTACCACCGCCGCCCCGGGCGCAGCCGCCACCTGGCAGGCCCGCTGATCGCTGTCCGCCGAGCTGCTGCACTTGCCCGCGGGCCGCAGGTACACCGCCGGGGTCAGGCTCGAGCCCGCCAGCGGGGTCACCCTCACCTGCACCTGGCTGGGGACCGGCAGGTTGAACTGGTAGACGAGATCCGGGCCGGTCGCGCTTGGAAACTGCGGAGGGCTGCAGCCGAGCGCATCGTTGATCGCGGCCGAGGTGTCGCCCTGCTGGCTGACTGTGCCCCGGGCGTTGACCGGCATCACCAGGGGCACCGCGGCGCTGCAGGTGTCGTTCGTCGGCGGCGGCACGGGATCGAACGGGGTGATGCGCAGCCGGTACGCGCCCGAGGTCACGCCACCGGTCGACGAGCCGTCGACGAAGACGAAGAGCGTCCCCGCCTCGACCCGGGGGATGTCCAGCGCCGCGATCCCGGTGGTCCCGGTGACGCAGCCGATCTGCGCTTTGGAGGTGGCATCGTCGCAGGTGCTCCGCGCATAGAGCACCGGGTTGAAGAGCTTGCTCAGGCTCTCGAGATCAATCCGCAAACGGCGGGCAGCGTTCAGTTTCACGGCGTAGACCGCGTCCGAGGCGCCGGCGCCTCCGCAGAGCCCGGCGACGTCGTCGAGCAACCCGCGGGTGTCGGCGAGCACTTCAATCGAGGTGTTGTCGACGATCGGAATCTCCCGCGGCTGGGCGCAGGAATCGGACGGGGGGGGCACCTCGAGCCGGACGTCGAGCGTGAAGGCGCCGCTGCTGCCGTCCTCTCCCTCGGCCCAGAGGAAGTACGTGCCCGGATCCACCGCGTCGACCTGCAGCTCGGCCTTCGTCTTTGACAGCGGCGGGTAGGCGCAGGCGAGGTTCAGGTTCGAGTCGGTCGAGTTGCAGACGGTGCGCAGCGCCAGCGCCGGCCGCAGCGAGCTTCCCACCGCCGGGGTCGCGGTCGCCACCAGGCGGCGCCGCTCAGTGATCGTCACCAGCCAGACGAGGTCGTTCGACTTCGAGCCCGGCAGCGAGCAGCTGAGCTTGGTGTCATCGTTGGCGCGGGTGGTGTCGGCGCTCACCGTCACCTGGCCGCTGCTCAGGTCAAGCTGCTGGGCGCTGGTGCACGAGTCGGGCAGCCCGACGCACTGGTGCGAGGTCGGGTCGCAGCTGCCCGCGACGCAGTCGCCGTCGTGAAGGCACCCGACGCACCGGCTCTCGGCAACGAGGCACCGGCGGGTGGGCGCGGTGCACTGGGCGTCGCTGTGGCAGCCGCTGCCGGAGTCCACCGACGGGGGGACGCAGTCGCCGCTCGCGGGGTCGCACACCGACCCCATCGAACACACCACTCCGACGCACTTTTTCGAGGTGGGTGCGGAGCAGCCGAGGATGGAGATGATCAACAGCCAGCAGCAGCGTGTCGGCGACAACTTTGAAACCTCGAATTCGAGGCGGCCGGTGAAGCCGGCAGTCTACCCCCTTCCGTCTACCGCAACTCAACCCGGAAGGTGCCGACAAAACCCACACCGGCCAAATCGCTGGTAAGAAGCCGTCCTTCAAAATGCCCGCGGGGGCAAAGGGACCGCGGAAGGGAAACGATACTCATGAAACGACTCCTGGCTCTTGGTGTGGTGGCTCTGATGCTGGCGGCTTGCAGTGGCGGCAGCAGCGGCGCTGGCGGCGGCTCGGGCGGTTCCGGCGGCTCTGGGGGCGGTAAGGCCGGCGGCTCGGGTGGGTCGGGCGGCACCGGAGGCTCCGGCGGAGGGACGGGCACCGGCGGCGGCACGGGCACCG
>JAYVRT010000738.1:0-4288 GCA_043776025.1 Archangiaceae bacterium
ACACTGGCGCGGGGGTCACCGGGCTGACCCACCACACCGCCAGTGGCTCGGCGATCGCGTCCGGCTGTGTGCTCTGGAATGAGATCTACCCGGCGACCGCGGCGACGACCTGCGGCGTGTCGGCGGTCGCGACCGGCCGCTTCAACCAGGCGCAGTACCTCACCGGGACGCCCAACTGCGCGGCTGGCTTCAACATCCTGGGTGTGCCGACTCGCGGCATCGACCGCGGAATTCAGGCGCCTCCTCCTGAGCCGGCGACCGCGATTCAAGTCTCGAAGACGGGGAAGATTCGCTACAGCGCCCTGCTGGTCGAGCCTGGCTCGAAGCAGGCGACGGAAGCGACCATCAGCACCGTCAACGACCCGCTGCAGAGCATCTACGAGATTCCGATCTCGCGCAGCGACGACAAGTGCCGGCACAAGCCCGGGGGCCCGTCGAACTGCGTCGAAACGGCTCCCTGATGCGATGGGTTCTGGTGGCGGCGAGCCTGGTCCTCGCCGCCTGCGAAAAGACGGATGGCGCCGGGGCGGGTGGGGTGAAGCTGACCGCCGTGGCGCTGCCTTACTTCCCCAGCTACGAGGTCTGGTGCGCCCGCACGCTCAACGTCAAGGGCGTCTGCAAAGGCGAATGGAGCGGAAGGAATCCGGGGAAGAGCGCTTTCGGGCCGTACCGCTTCGTCACCGTCGAGTTCGCCGAGCAGCGCGACGGGCTGGGCCCTGCGCGCGACGTCTTCTTCGAGCTGGCGACGGGCAAGGGCAATGTCTACCTCGGCCTGGGGCGCACCCGGGAAGGGCAGGTGACCACCTCGGTGATGGTCCAGGACGTGGTCGACCGCCCGGGCGCGCTCGAGCTGCGCACCGCCTTTCGGACGATGCCCCGCTTCACCCACAGCGACTACCACTCGGCCCAGTTCATCGTCGAAGGCGGCCGCGGCCTGGGAGTGGTTGAAGTTCCGTTGGGGAAGATCGTCGGAGACGACACGGGCAAGACCGACGGCAGCATCGGCCAGGCGGAATGGAAGGACGGGAAGATTCGACTCAAGGGCGCCACACTGCCGGATGGCGAGTGGCCGGTGACGCTTCCCTAGGCAGCTTTCTCGAGCAACCCACAAAGAGGTGACACGCGATGATGACCCTACCCCTGTTGCTGATGTTGGCCGCTGCTCCCGTAGCGGAGAAGGTCGTGCTCAAGGTGGGGGAACAGCGGCTCTCTCCAGCCGCGCACGCCATCCGCTGCAACTGCGAAGACAAGAAAGTCGTCGCCGGCATCCTCGTCGACGGTCGAATCGAGCTCAAAGGGCTCGAGCCGGGGACGACGAAGTGCTCCCTGCTGGAGAAAGGGAAGGCGGCGCTCGTCGTCGAGGTCACCGTCGCGAAGTGAACCCCGTCCGGGCGCGCTCGAGCACCCGCGCCAGCGCCCGCGCCGCCTCTTCGACCCGCCAGGGCTTCGCCAACACTTCGACTGTTCCCAGGCCGGACAGTTCCTGCGCGGTGACTGACCGGCCGCTGGTCAGAACTACCGGCAGCGCGGGGCGGAGTTCGTGGATCGCGGTCACCAGCTCGGCGCCGGTCATCTGCGGCATCGACAGGTCGGTCATCACCACCGCGAACTGCTCCGGAGCTTGACGGAAGGCCTTGAGCGCTTCCCGCGGGTCGGTGAAGACGGTGGTGAGGTAGCCCAACTGGTTGAGGAGCAGGGCGCTGCTTCGCGCGACGTTGAGTTGGTCGTCGACCAACATCACGCTCACGTCGACCGGTGCGACCCCAGGAACGAGCGCCGGGAGAAACAGCTCGAAGGTGCTGCCCTTGCCCAGCTCGCTGCTGACGTCGAGCGCCCCCTTATGGCCGCGGACGATGCCGTGCACCACCGAGAGGCCCAGGCCGGAGCCGATGCCGATCTTCTTGGTGGTGAAGAAGGGCTCGAAGATGCGCTGCAGGGTCAGTTCGTCCATCCCGTGCCCGGTGTCCTCGACCCGCAGCCGCACGTGGTGGCCCTCGCTCAGCGGGGGGTGGGCGGCGGCGAACTCGGCGCTCAGCTCGACGGCGTCGACCGTGACCGACAGCTTGCCCCCGCCGGGCATCGACTGGAGCGCGTTGGTGCACAGGTTGAGCACCGCCTGGTGCAGCTGCCCGGCGTCGCCGAGCACCTGGGTGCCGCGCGCCTGCAGCTCGGCGTGGATGCGGGTCTGCTTGTTCACCGAGGGCGCCAGCAGCTGGAGCAGCTCGCGCACCAGGTCTGACAGCTCGAGCGGCGCGGGCTCAGGCAGCTCGCGGCGGCCGAAGGTGAGCACCTGGCGGGTCAGCTCGCGGGCGCGCATCGCCGCCTGGGCGATTTGCTGACCGCCCTCGCGCGCGACTGGATCGTTGAGCTCGGAGAGCCGCGTGGCCCAGCCGAAGACGCCGACGAGGAGGTTGTTGAAGTCGTGGGCGATGTTCCCCGCCAACTGCCCCAGCGCCTCGAGCTTGCTCGACCGCGCGAGCTCCTGCTCCAGCCGCCGCTCTTCGGTGACGTTACGGGCGATCGCTGCGATCCGGTGAATCGCGCCCTGCTTGTCGAAGAACGGCACCAGCGCGGTGTGGAAGCAGATCTTGCCCGCGGGCATCGGAAGCCAGTGCTCGTAGATCTGCGCCTGCCGGGTGTTCAACACCAGCTGGTGCTTGGCAAAGAGCACGTCGGCGGTCTGTTTCGGCAGCGCCTCGTGCGGGGTCTTGCCGACAAACGCCTCCTTCGGCCCGCCGAGCAGCTCGAGCATCGCCGGGTTCAAGTCTTCGCAGCGCACCCCGTCTCCTGGCACCACCCGGTAGAGGACGATGCAATCGCGCGAGTGCTGGAACAGCTCGCGGAAGCGGTCCTCGCTGTCAGCGGCGCGGGTCTCGGCGAACTGGCGGTGGGCCCCCTCGAAGGCGAGCGCGACCTGCTCCGCCAGCGCGCTGGCGAGCACCTCGTCTTCAGCGGCCCAGCGGCGGGCGGGCCCGACGTGCTCGAGGCAGAGGATTCCCTTGAGCTCTCCACCGATGCGCACCCCGGTGTCGAGGAGGCTGGTGATGCCGCGGGGCCGCAGGTACGGCCGCTCGAGCTGGGCGGTGCGCGGGTCGGCGATGGCGTCGTGGGCGACGATCTGCTGCTGCTCCTCGAGTGCCTGGAAGTAGGCGGGGAAGTCCTTGAGGAGCAGCTTGTCGCCCGAGCTGAAGGCGCCGGTGCGGGCGTCGTACTGCTCGAGGATGCGCAACACCCCGCGGGACTCGGCCGGTGCGCCGGGAGGGGACTCGAAGGTCCAGACGCTGGCGAGCGTGACCTGGGCGCTGCGGGCGCTCACCTCGAGGATCTCCTTGAGGGCGACGTCGAAGCCCAGGTCGGTGACCCGGTGGCTCTTCGCCAGCCTCAACAGCGCGGAGGTGGACTGCCGCAGCCGGCGCCGGCTCTGGGCGTCGCGGCAGACGCGCAGCAGCAGCGGCAGCAGCCGATGGAACCAGGGACGGATGACGAAGTCGGTGGCGCCCTCGGCGAGCAGCGCCGCGCCCCGGGCCTCGGCGTCGGCCTCGTCGACCACCACCACCACCGGCAGCTCCTCTCCTCCTTCGCGGGCGTTGGCGCGCAGCTCGGCCACCGAGAACTTCGCCGCGCGGGCGTCGGCCAGCACCACGTCCCACGCCGACTCCCTCAGCGCCGCCCGGGCGTTCGAGGCATCGACCCGCTCGAAGCGGGCGAGCTGACCCGCGGCGAGCCGGCCGCGCACCGCGGCCTCGTCCGTCGCGTCACCGCCGATGAAGAGCACGCGCAGCTCGGGGTTCACGACCGGCCTCCTTCCACCAGGGGCCAAAACCATCGCTCATTTTGCCCGGGGGTTTCGAACATCTGCGTTGGTACTTGATGTGTGCTTGTTGTTGTGAAATTAGGGCTTCGTAACCCTCGTTCAACGCTTATTTCCATAAGGTGAACCCGATGACGACGCCCCTGATTCTCTCGGCTCCGCTGCGCGACTTCCTCGAGATTCCCTACGACGAGCTCGAGGCGCTCAACCTCGAGGCGAAAGAAGCGCGGATCAAGCGGAAGAACCCCGAGAAGGTTCAGGAAGAACGGATGAAGTACCTCGCCGACGAGAAGCGCATCAAGGCGGTCACCGTGTGCTTCACCGACCTCGAGGGCCGGATGCACATGCTGGACTACGACAAGAAGTTCCTCCTCAAGTCAGCCGACAACCTCACCTTCGACGGCTCGTCGATCCGGGGCTTTTCGCAGCAGCAGGAATCCGATCTCAGGCTGGAGATCGACTGGCCCGCCTTCTACT
>JAYVRT010000739.1:0-15527 GCA_043776025.1 Archangiaceae bacterium
AGGGCGAAACGCCGCACGCTGCTAGAAGCGCATTCAAAGGAGAGAACCAATGGGCGGCCTCAATTGGAAGCTGATCGTGGGACTGTCGTCGTTCGGCGCGGTGATGGCGATCGCGACAGTCTTCTTGATCCCCTCGAATGTGGAGCCGCTGTTCTGGCTCGTCATCTTCGCCATCTGCGCAGTGGTGATCGCCCGGCGTTGCTCAGGGCGGCACTTCCTTCATGGGCTTGCGGTGAGCGTGGTTAACAGCGTCTGGATCACCGCGGGCCACGTGGTTCTTTTTGACGCGTACATTTCGAGGCACCCTCAAGAGGCGGCGATGGCTTCGGGGATGCCCCTTCCAGCGCGGTTGATGATGCTCTTGACCGGCCCGGTGGTCGGGGTGGTCTCGGGGGTGGTGCTGGGCCTGTTTGCCTTCGTCGCCTCGAAATTCATCAAGCCGCAACCGGCCTGACCTGCTCGCCACACCGGCTCGGACGATGCCGGCGTTCTGGTTCGACTCGACGGCCGCTGCTGCTAGCCTCTGCGCGTGCGGTTGAGGTTCGCGCTTGTCCTCATGTTGGCAATTGGTTGCGAGCGCCCGCGTGAGTCGTCGCCCATTCAGGCGAGCCGGACGGAGTTGATCTCGGCCCCCCAATCGCTTGACCCGGTGGTCGCGGGCCCGATGCTCGGCACCCAGGACGAGCCGAAGGTCGCCTTCGACGGGGTGAACTCGCTGGTCGTCTGGTCCGATTACCGCAGCGGCCAGGCCGACATCTACGCCGCCCGGGTGAGCGCCACGGGGGTGGTGCTGGATCCTCAGGGAATTCCACTCGCGACGCAGAATCGCTTCGAGACCTCTCCCGCGGTTGCCTTCGACGGCACCAACTACGTCGTCGTCTGGGCCGACAACGTCAACAACTGGGACATCGTGGCGGCGCGGGTAACTCCAGGGGGTGTCGTCCTCGACCCTGGCGGCGTCGTCCTCGTCACCGGGGCTCGCGTGCAGCAGCACCCGGCGATTGCCTTTGGCGGCGGCGTCTACCTGCTCACCTGGCAGGAGACCGTCGCTTCGATCGATCTCTACGCGGCGCGGTTGACCCCGGCGCTCACGATGTTGGATCCGGCTGGCGTCGTGGTCTCCAGCGCCGCCGGCACGCAGTCCGGGAACCAGCAGGTCTTCACCGGTGGATCCGGCTTCTTCGTCACCTGGGAGGACTCCCGCACCGCCGCGCGCGACATCTACGGGGCGGCGGTCTCGACCACCGGGAGCCTGACCGTCGCGGCCCAGACGCAGCTGTCGCTCGACACGGTCGCCGACGAGCACGAGCCGACGCTCGCAACCGACGGCACCAACCTGCTGCTCGCGTGGACCGCGGGCGGCATCGGCTCGCAGCAGGTGCGCTTCCAGGTCTTCTCGAAGACGGGGGTCGGGGTCGGTAATCCCGCGGTCACATCTCCGCTGACCTTCACCAGCCATACGCCGAGCCTGATCTACGACGGGGCGGCCTACGTTCTTACGTGGATCGTCCAGGGGAACAGCACCGACGTGCGCGCCCAGGGGATCAGCTCGACCGGGGCGTTGGCGATCACGTCGTTCACCGTGAGCAGCGCCTATGGAAACGAGTCCGAGTGCGCCGCCGCGGTCACCGGCGCCGGCCAGTTCCTCGAGGTCTGGGCGGACAACCGGGGGCCGGATCTGAACATCGTCGGTGCGAGGGTCAATGGATCCTCGGTGCTCGATCCGACCGGCGTGGTGATCTCCATCGGAAGTAGCGCCGAGGACGAGGTGGCGATCGCCGCCGGCGGCGCAACCCAGGCGCTCGCGGTGTGGAAGGACTCGCGCGCGCTCGGCGACACCGACCTATGGGGCCTGCGGGTGACCGCGACGGCGGCGCCGATCGAGAGCGCGTCGTTTCCGATCGTCCGCTTCGGCAACCCGCAGCAGAAGCCGGCGGTCGGCTTCGACGGCACCCAGTACGTCGTCGTCTGGGAGGACCTGCGCAGCTCGGGCCTCGATCTCTATGCGACCCGGGTGAGCAGCGGGGGCGTGGTGCTCGACGACGGTGGCTTGCCCTTCTCGACCACCGACGGCATCTCGACGAATGAGCCGGCGATCGGTTCGAACGGCGCAGGCACCTCACTCGTCATCTGGTCGAGCTACGTCAGCGGCAACAACTACGACATCCTCGGCCGGCGGATGCTCGCCGACGGCGGGCTGCTCGACTTTCCCGCGCTGGCGCTCACCACCAGCCCTCAGTCGGAGCGTCTGCCCGCGTTGGCGTTCGATGGGACGAACTACCTCGTCGTCTGGCGCGACGAGGGCACCGACGGCGGCATCTATGGAGCTCGGGTGTCGCAGCTCGGGGTGAAGCTCGACGCGACCGCGCTCGCGATCTCTCCGCCCAGCGGGATCGCGACTGTGCCCGCGGTTGCGTTCGGCTCCAGCAGCTACCTCGTCGCCTGGCAGGGCGGAGCGGTCAACGCAATCTACGCCGCCCGCGTCTTCCCCGACGGCGGCCTCGCGCAGCCCGCGTTCACGCTCACCGATGGCGGCGGCGCTCCCTCGGCTCCGCGAGTCGTCTTCGATGGCGAGCACTTCGTCGTCGCCTGGCAGTCCCCGAGCGGACCGGCGACGGTGACGGTTCACGAGGGCAGTGGAACGCTGCAGCGGTTCGATCGCCCCGACGGCGGGCTGACCGAGCGCGGTGCTGCGCTCGCTCAGTTGGGGCCCGGCATCGCACTGATGGCCTCGTCAATGCTCAGCGGGACCAGCACAGCGTTTCGCGCCACCGCTCGCGTGGTGACTTCCCTGCGCTCAGGCTCGAACTGCAGTACGCCCGCCGAGTGCGCCACCGGTCTGTGCGAGCTCGGCACGTGCTGTCGAACGGCGTGTCCCACCGGAAGCTGCACCTCAGGACTCTGCCTCCTTGACGCCGGGACGACCGACGCTGGGACGACCGACGCTGGGACGACCGACGCCGGAACGCCCGACGCTGGAACGCCCGACGCTGGGGCGACCGACGCTGGAACGCCCGACGCTGGAACCGTCGATGGCGGCGCGGACGACGGTGGAGCCACCGACGGCGGCGAGTGGGACGCCGGAGCAACAGACGCGGGCGAAACGGACGGCGGCGATCCCGGAGCTCCCCGCGTCTACAGCGTCGGCTGCGCGGGTTGTTCCTCCGCGGACGGCGGCGGGCTCTGGGCGCTGCTCGCTGCGCTCGGCGTCTGGCGCGTCAGACCTATCCGATCTGCACGCTCACCCCGTTCTCGAACGCGGTGATGCCGAGCCCGCCTTTCCCCGCTGCGCGCGCGAGGTTGTCGGTCTCACGCAGCGACCGGCCTGACCTGCTCGCTACTGGATGCGGCTCCACACGGCGCGGGCTGAATCGCGCGCGGCGGCCGCGACCTCATCGACCTTGACCGCGAGGACCTTGCGCGCCCACAGGCGCCAGAGCCCGTCGACCATCACCGACTCGACGTGCCGTGCCGACATGCCGTGGATCACGTGGGCGGCGAGCGTGCTCGCGTCGAGCACCGTCGGCGGACGGTAGTCGAGGATCGCCAGGTCCGCGACCGCGCCCTCGCGCAGCGGGCCGACCGCAACTCCAAACGCCGCGGTCGCGAGCCGGTGCCCGTTGGCGAGGAACCGCAGCGCGTCGATCGGCTGCCCCGCGTCGCGCGCCTTGAGCCACGCCGCCTGCGCCTCGGCGAGGACGTCGAGCGACATCACGTCGGTGCCGAGGCAGCTGCGCACCCCGAACTTCCCCGCGGCGGCGCTGCCCGTCTGGGTCGCCATGTTGCTGCGGGCCGCGTGCACCAGCCAGGCGCCGGTGGAGAGCAGTGCGCCGAGGTCCTCCCAGGACAGGTGCACCGCCTGGGCAAGAATGGTGCGCTCGCCGACGAGGCCGACCTCGAGCAAGCGAGCGACTGGGGAGAGGTCGAACTTCTCCTTCGAGGCGCGCTCCTCCGCCGCGTCTTCGGCGACCGCCAACTGGAGAAACGCCTGCGCCGCGTCGAGCACGCCCTTGACCCCGTCAAGCGCGTCGCGGGAAATGGTCTCGAGGTCGGTCACCGCCACCGCGCCGCGGAACCGGCCCCGGGCACGCTTGACGTAGTCGAGACACTCCTCGAGGCCCTCTTCCCGGCCGAGCGCTCCGAGGCGGTCCGACACCTGGTAGCCGAGCACGGCCCGCAAGCCGACCCGGCCCAGCCCGTGGGCGACCCGGGTGAGCGAGCCGGTGATGTGCCGCGGAGACGCGTGAAGGTTGAAGACGGTGGTGACCCCGGAGAGCAACCCTTCAACGGCGCTGCTCGCGGCGGCGGCCTCGGTGTCGTCGAGGTCGAGCGCGTCCTCGAGCTTTCGCATCAGCTCGCTCTCGGCCGAGAAGCCCTCGCCGGCGCGCGGCGCGCCGCGGAGAAAAGTCGAGTGGAGGTAGTGGTGGGCGCTCACCAGGCCCGGCATCACCAGCTTGCCGTCGAGAGAGAGCACCTCGTCGCCCGGGTGCTCTTCGACCGTGGGTCCCCGGGCGACAATTCGGCCTTCGTCGATCCGCAGTGAGGCGACCTCGACCGTGGCCGGCTCGAGTTCGATCAGGGTTCCGCCTTTGAGGACAGTCGCCAAACGGGGCCGAAAACTAACAGCCTGAATCGCAATCCTGCTGTCCGACTTCCGGCCAGATCGCTGCACGGTCTGTCGCGGCGAGCCCATGCCGAAGAGCGAACCGCCGTTACGTTGCCCCTCGGGCGTGCCAACGGGAACCACACTGGCACACACCTTGCTGAGGGCGCGGTTCAGATGCGCACACAACTTCTGCTCGGGTTCCTCTTCGTCGTCGGCTGTGGTGTGCAGGAAGGGCCAGGGGTGGAGGCGACGTTGACGGATCGAAGCGAGATCGTCGGCGGCGTCACTGACACCGGCGATCCGGCGACGGTCTCGCTGGTGGTGGGCGGCGGCGGTCAATACGAGCAGTTCTGCACCGGGACGCTGGTCGGGCCGAAGACGGTGGTGACCGCCGCGCACTGCATCAACGCCTACGGCAACCAGTACGACTACTTCGTCAACTTCGGCACCTACGCCTCGCAGCCGACGCGATCGATCAAGATGGCGAGCCAGACGGCGGACCCGCTCTACAACAAGGCCACCGGCGACTCGCACGACTTCGGGGTGATTCAGCTGATGACCGCGGTCACCGACGTGACGCCGATCGCGCTCAACACCACGCCGTTGACCCAGGCCGACGTCGGCCGCTCGATTCGCCACGCAGGCTTCGGCGTCACCAGCGGCGCCCAGCAGGGCTCGGGGATCAAGCGGCAGGTCACCTACTCGGTGCGGCAGGTGACGGCGGCGCTGATCGAGTCCGGCGCGTCGGGGAAGCAGACCTGCAACGGCGACTCAGGCGGCCCCGCCTTCATGGTGATGCCCGGCAGCAGCGCCGAGGTGTTGGTCGGCGTGGTGAGCTTCGGCGATCAGAACTGCAGCATGTTCGGCGAAGACGGCCGGGTGGATGTCGCGGCGGCGTGGATCCGCCAGACGGTGGCCCCGTGGGAGGCGCCGACCTGCGCCACCGACGGCAAGTGCGTGCCCGGCTGCACCCCGGTGGACCAGGACTGCGCCTGCGCCGCCGACGGCGCGTGCAGCGCCGACTGCGCCGACCTCACCCGGGACCCCGACTGCCCGGTCGACTGCGTCGCCAACGGCGTCTGCGCGCTCCAGGTCTGCCCCCGGCCGGACCCCGACTGCGTCGCCGAAGGCGGACCTTGCGCCAGCGCGCTGTCCTGCCACGGCCGCCAGTGCGTCTCGGACGTGCAGCACGGAGCGCAGAAGTACTGCTCGGTCGGCTGCGGCGCCGGGACGATCTGCCCTGACCAGATGGAGTGCGGCGCCCAGCAGGTGTGCGTGCTCAAGCAGAAGCCGGTGGTGCAGCCGGGGCAGCCGTGCGCCGCGGCGACGGACTTCTGCGCCGGGGTGAACCAGCTGTGCACCGGCCCCTCGGGAGGCATCACCCGCTGCGTCAGCAGCTGCATCACCGTCGCCAACTGCCCCTCGGGAAATTCCTGCGAAGGCGGCGCGGACAGCCAGCGCTTCTGCCGTCCGCCCGAGTCCGAGCTGCGCTTCAACAACGTGGTGCTCCCGCGGGCGACCGGGGAGAACCCGGCGGCGCCGGCCGGCTGCGCCACGGCCGGGTTTGGCGACCTGTCGATGCTCGCGGCGCTGGTGGGCGGCTTGCGCCTCACCCGCCGACGCGCCCGCGCTTGAACGCAGGGCAGGATTAGAGGGACGTTTGAGGGTGCGTGAACCGTCTCCTCCTCGCGGCCGGGCTGTGCTGCTGTGCCTGTGGCCCGACCTGGGCGCCGGTGGACCGCGCCGCCGCGGCGAAGAGCGCGATCCTCGGCGGTGACCTCGACAGCGCGGACCCCCAGGTGTTCCAGCTGAGAATCACCGGCGACAACCAGGCGGTCAGCAGCTGCACCGCGACGCTGATCGACCTGAGGACCCTGCTCACCGCCGCCCACTGCGTCGACCCCCGGACGCTGGGGGCGAGCTCGATCTCGCTGCAGGCGACGAACCTCGCCAACGCCGCGAACGCCGGACCGGCGGACTACCTGCCGATCACCCAGGTCCGCTTCCACCCGCAGTGGAACATCGCCACGCTCGACAACGACATCGGGCTCGCGATGTTGGAGACGGTGCCCGTGGGGGTGAGCCCCAAGGTGTGGAACACCCAGTCGGTCTCCACGATGTCCGGACTTCCGCTGCGGGCGCTGGGCTACGGGCTGGCCACCGCGGGCGGCGCCGACTCGGGCCTGCGGCGAGAGGTGGGCCTGACCTTCCGCCAGGTGACGGCGGCGAAGATCTTCCTCGGCGATCAGGTGGGCAAGGGCATCTGCTCCGGCGACTCGGGCGGCCCGTCGTTTCACACCTTCCCCGACGGCATCGAGCGGGTCGTCGGGGTCCACTCCTACACCCTCGCCTCCGACTGCCTCGACGGCGCCGACACCCGGGTCGACGCGCAGGCAGCGTTCATCCAGGCGTGGATCGACGAGAAGGAGCAGCCCAGCTGCGCCGAGGACGGCCGCTGCAAGCTGGGTTGCGCCCCGGTGGACCTCGACTGTGTCTGCGGCGCCGACGGCCTGTGCACCACCGCCTGCCCGAACCTGCTCAAGGACCCCGACTGTCCCAGGGACTGCATGCCCAACGGGGTCTGCTCGGTGAAGCCCTGCCCGACGCCGGACGTGGACTGCGCGCCGATGGGCGGCGGCTGCACCGGGCCGCTGCAGTGCGTGAGCCGCACCTGCGTCAGCGACGCCCAGCACCTGCCGTACTGCAGCCGGGGCTGCGTCACCGCCGCCGACTGCCCCAGCCGCATGGACTGCGACGGCACACAGGTCTGCCGCTTCCGGCAGCTTCCGCTGGTGGGGCTGGGGCAGGCATGCGACCCGGAGACCAGCGCCTGCGGGCCGGGCGCGGTCTGCACTGGGCGGGTGGCGGGCGCGACTGCGTGCGCCGAGAGCTGCTTCGACGGGCGCGACTGCCAGCCCGACTGGGTCTGCGCCCTCAGCTACGACGGCCAGAAGTTCTGCGCCGAGAAGCCGAAGGTGATCCTCCCGCTGGCCCATGGCGAAGGGCCGGCGGCGAAGGGCTGTGCCGCCGCGCCGATCGGGCTCGCGGCCTGGCTCGCGCTCGCCTTCTGGCGCCCGCGCGCTCAGCTTCGGAAGAGGTAGCCCTTGCCGCGCAGGGTGATGAAGTGCACCGGCTTCTCCGGGTCGGGCTCGAACAGACGCCGCAGCCGGAGGATGAAGTTGTCGACGGTGCGATCGGTGGGGAAGGCGTCCATTCCCCTGTGGTCATCGAGCAAACGAGAAACCAGAAGCCCCGACGTGACGATGATTGAAGCGAGCGCAGACGAGACACTCCGGTGGCGTCGCCGCCCGACGGAGAGCATCGCCGCGCCGGGGGTATGGGAGAACAACGGCGCCGGCTCGACCGCTCTCCGCCGCTCGGAGCTCCGTGAAGGGGTGTGTACGGCACCTTCTCGACGTTGGTCGCGGTGGCCGAACTGCAGCCGCTCGGCGTGGGCGCCGCCCCGCATGCAGTCCGCAACTGGGGAGTCGAGGAAGCACGAACCTGCAGATCGATTTCCCTTGAGGTTCTGGTTCGCTGCCTCCAGTCATCCGCACTGGGGGGATGGCGACGCCTCCAAAGGTTGCAGAAGGGGAGGTGCACCGGTCTCCACATCTCAGGCCGGGACCCTGAAAGCCACCCAAGCAAGAAAACATGCTTCGCCGCCGTTGGCGCGAGTAGGGTCCACAAGCGTCTTCATTCTTCTGGGGGCGATCGGAGCAGGTTCGCAGTTCCACGAAGTTCCAAACCAGGATTCAAAGCCATGAAGCAGATCGTTCTCAGCGTTGTCGCAGCGGTTGGCATTGTAGCTGTCGTTGCCTGCGGCGGCGGCGGAGGCTCGCAGTCGGCCGAGTGCAAGGCCTACGTCACCTGCTACGAGAAGACCGGCGGCACCAAGGGGAGCCTCGACAGCAGCTACGGTGCGATGGGCACCTGCTGGTCGACCACCACAGCGGCGGCCACTGCCTGCACCGACGCCTGCAAGTCGGCTACCGCCGCCCTCAAGTCGGCCTACGCCGACGCGGGCTGCTAGTCGCCACCCCGTAGAGCGACGAGCTCCCATCCGCCGGAGCTCTGCAACTAAGACACCGTGTTTGAAAAAGCGACCTGACCCGCCATACCCCTGGGGTCAGCGAGCGCGACTGGTGCGCGAGGGAAGAGACGTTGCAGTCCTCCGCACCGGTTACTTTCTAATCCGCTCTTCGAGGCGGAGCCCCTCTTGCGGCTTCGACGTCGCCGCGAAGCGCGACTTCAGCGAGCGTCAGCTTCGTAAGCGCCGATCCGCCTCTTCCCGGTCGTTGAGCAACCTGCTGAGCAAGGTGATGAAGGGGGCTTGATCGGGTTTGGCGGACACCTTCGAAGCAAGTAAGCGTGTTCCACGGAGCCGGATCCGAAGCAAAGAGAGCCGCAGCTCAAGAAGCGCACGTTCAGCGAAGAGTTCAAGGCTGGCGCGGTCCGACTGGTGCTCGAGGGCAAGACGGTCACGCAGTCGCAAGGGATCTGGAGCCAGGCGTCGCGTTGAGGATGAACGCACTGTTGGTGCCGTCGGCCCAGCCGTCTTGCAAGCCGCGTAGGCCGAAGGTGATCCTCGCGCTGGCGAACGCCGAGGGGCTGGCGGCGAAGGGCTGTGCGGCCGCGCCGATCGCTCGCCTTCTGGCGTCCGCGCGCTCAGCTTCGGAAGAGGTAGCCCTTGCCGCGCAGGGTGATGAAGTGCACCGGCTTCTCCGGGTCGGGCTCGAACAGGCGCCGCAGCCGGAGGATGAAGTTGTCGACGGTGCGGTCGGTGGGGAAGGCGTCCATTCCCCAGACCTCTTCGAGGATGTCGGTCCGCGAGAGCGCCTCGTTCTCGGCGCCGATGAACAGCTCCATCAACTTCAGCTCCTTCTCGCTCAGGCTCAGCTCGCCCTCGTTGGTGAGCGCCTGACCGGTGTCGAAGCGGATCCAGAACTTGCCGATGCTCGACTTCGGCCGCCCGGTGAGCGCCGGGGCCTTCTTCGCCCGCCGCAGCAGGGCCCGCACCCGCGCGAGCAGCTCGGCGACGTCGAACGGCTTGGTGAGGTAGTCGTCGGCGCCGGCGTCGAGGCCCTCGACCTTCGAGGCAATGTCGCTGCGTGCGGTGAGCATCAAGATCGGCCAGGCCGCGCCCTTCTCGCGCGCGACCCGGGTCAGCTGGAACCCGTCGCCGCCGGGGATCATCACGTCGACGATCGCCAGGGCGAACCCGCCGCGCACGGTGGCGGCGAGTCCCATCGGGTAGTCGTTGGCGCTCTCCACCACGAAGCCGGCGTGGGTGAGGTTCAAGCTGATCAGCTGCCGAACCAGCGGCTCGTCCTCCACCACCAGCACCCGCTCAGCCATGCGGCACCGGTTCGCGGGCAGTGACCGCCGAGGCCGGCGCGAGCGGCAACCTCAAGGTGAAGGCGCTGCCCTTTCCCTGACCCTCGGAGAAGGCGGTGACGTCGCCCCCCATCTGCCGCGCCAGCTGCCGGGACAGCGACAGGCCCAGTCCGCTGCCATGGTTCACCGAGCCGGTGGCGGCGCGGGCGAAGGGGTCGAAGAGCTTCTCACTCAGCGCGGGGTCGAAGCCCAGCCCCCCGTCGCGCACCGTCAGGGTCCAGCGGGTGGCCTCGGCTTTTGAGACGAGCTCCACCTTTCCGCCGCCGTACTTCCGGGCGTTGTCGAGCAGGTTCTCGAGGATGACGCGGAAGGCGTCGGGGTTGGCGAGCACGTGCGCCGTGGCCGGGGGCGCGACAGTGATCGCCTCGGCGCCGAAGCCGTGGGCGCGGTGGGCGAGCACCTCAGCCACCATCGCGGCGGCGTCGTGCGCAGAGATCCGCCCGCCTTCGGGCGTCACCACCGCGCGCTGGTAGGCGAGGATCGTCTCCGCGAGGTGCTCGAGGCGATCGCACTCGGCGATCCCGCTGCGGAGCAGGCTCGGCGCCAGCTCTGGCGGCACCGAGCCGAGCTCGAAGCTCTGCAGCAGTGCCCGCACGCCGGCGATCGGCGTCTTCAGCTCATGGCTGGTGAACTGGAGCATCCGTTCCATCCGCGCGCGGGCCTCCTGGCGGCGCCGGGCGACGACGAAGAGCACCACCATGCAGAGGATCAGCGCGAGGATGAACATCCCCGACTCGCCGGCGATCATCAGCACCAGGCGATCGGCGCGCTGGTCGAGCACCTGCAGCCCCTGCTTCAGGCTCACCGGGTCGTCCTTGAGCGTCAGGTGCAGCAGGTCCTGGGAGACCGAGTTGTCGTGGGTGATCAGCCGGCGGGTGAAGGTGCTCCACCAGGCCACCAGCGCGGTGATGATCGCCACGGCGAGCAGGAGCACGAAGTACTCGAGCCGCTGCGACACCCATCGGAGCTTGCGACCCATCATTCCCAAGTCTAATTCACGACGCGGTTGAGCGCCGCGAGCGCGGCATCGACCAGCGCGTCCGGGCCGCCGCGCTCTTCGGGGAAGGTGCTCAGCGCGCCCTTCACCGCCAACAGGGTGCTCTCGCCAAAGGGGCCGCCGTCGTTGAACAGAGCGAGGTTCTGCTTGAGCAGCCGTTCGGCGTCTTTCTGGGAGACGTCGTGGAGGAGCACCGCGAAGCGCGCCCGGCCGAGGTGGGCGACGACGTCGCTGACGCGAAACGAGGCACGCAGGCGGGCTCCGAGGGCGGCGACCGCGGCGTCGGCCTCGAGGCGGCCGCGGGCCTGGTGGAGCGCGTCGAGCGCCCCTTCGAACATCAGCAGCGCCAGGGTGCGCCCGCGCCGTGCGAGGAGAATCGCGCGCTCGAGCTCCTCGCGCAGCACCTCGAGGTTGGGGAACCCAGGCAGGGTCGCGCCCCGGTGCTCGAGCGCCTGGGCCCGGCGCCGAACCTGGACCCGGATTCGCGCCAGCAGCTCCTGGGAGTTGAGCGGCGCGGGGAGCACGTCGTCGGCCCCGGCGTCGAAGGCCTCGAGCCGCTCGCGGCGGCTGTCGCCCTTGGCGAGCACCACCACCGGCAGCTGGCCGTGCCGTCCGTCGGCGCGGAGCGCCCGCAGCAGCGAGAGCCCGTTGATGCCCTTGAGCTCGGAGGCGATCACCACGATCGCCGGCTCGGAGAGATCGAGCGCCTCGAACAGCTCTTTCGGGTCGAGACAGGGGGTGACCGCGAGCCCGTCGGCGGACAGCGTCTCGGCGACGGTGCCGAGCAGGGTGCGGTCTCCGGCGAGCGCCAGCACCGGGACGCCACGGGGCGGGCCGGCGAAGTCGGCGGCGACCTTGAGCAGGGAGGCGGCGTCAGGCAGCCGGTGGACGTAGCCGCGCGCGCCCTTGCTCTGCGCCTTCAGTCGGGCGGCGAACCCCGCGTCGCTCGCCATCAACACCACCGGCCCGAGGTCGGCCTTGACGAAGGCCTGGCAGACCTCGAGCCCGTCGATGCCGGGGCGATCGGCCGCGACGAAGACCACGTCGGGCTTCTCTTCGGCGGCCGACAGCAGCGCCTCTTCGGGCGAGGGGAACAGGCGCAGCGGCTCGCCCTTCCCCGCCGCTTCGCTGCAAGAGAGCGCGAGGTCCCCCGAAGCGTCGACCACCAGCACCTTGAGCGGCCGGGCGACGCGGGCGCCGCCGGGCAGCGGAAGGGTCGCCCCGGCGCGCTGGAGCTTGACGGTGAGCGCGTCGAGCATTCCGGCGAGCGAGGCCACGCTCGCGGCGCTGAGGTTGCTGTCCTTGTGCTTCTCGATCAGGTCCTCCATCTGCGCCCCGAGGCGGGTCACTTCCGGCAGGCCGAACGAGGTGCCGGTTCCGCGGAAGCGATGGGCCTCGGTGCGGAACATCTTCACCGCCGCCTTCGGATCCTTGCCCCGCAGCTCGGGGAGCGCGGTGCGCATGTTGTCGGTGCGCTCGGCGGCGAGGACGAGGAAGTCGGTGAGCAATTCGACCGCGGTGGTGATGTCGAGCTCGAGCTCTTCTTCCGGCGGCAGCTCATGGGGGTCCGGCGTCATCCCCGGGAACCGGGCGATCGCGCGCTTGAGGTCTTCGACGCTCACCGGCTTGTGGAGCACCGTGTCGACCTTGATCACATTGAGCAGCCGCTGCCGGCTCTTGATGTCGCGGAAGAAGGCGCTGACGAAGAGAATGGGAAGCTCGGCCTGCGGCCACCGGGCGCGCGCGCGGTGAGCGACCTCGTCCCCGCGCATCCCCGGCAGCAAGCCATCGAGGATCATCAGCTTCGGCTTCTGCGTCTCCAAAAGGCGCAGCGCCTCTTCGCCGGTGGTGACGGCGTGGCACTTGATGCCGGTGGGGACGAGCACGCTCTCGACCAGCCGGTGAAAGCCGGGGTCATCGTCGACGATGAGCACCTGATCTGAGAGCTCCACGAACGGCGCGGATGTAACACCAGTTTGAAGGAGGGCGGCGGCGCAAAAAGGACGGCGCTGCTAAATGAACAAGCCCGTGGGGAAGCGAAGGATCTCAATCACGCTGGCGGTCTCGTTGGCCCTCCATCTGGGGCTGCTGGCGGGGTTCCTCGCGCGCCCGCAACCGCCCGTCGTCACGAGCAAACCGACCGAACTCGAGCTGGTGGAGGTGGACCTCACCCCCCCTCCCCCCAAGCCGGTGGAGGCCCCCGCGCCGGCCCCGGCCCCCAGGCCCCCGGCGGTGGCGAAGGCGCAGCGGCCCGCGCCGGTCCCAGTCGCACCGCCGCCCCCAGTTGAGCCGTCGGCGCCCCCCCCGCCGGAGCCCACCGACGCGCCGACCGCCGACTCTCCGGTCGTCGACGCGCCGCGGGCGACGCCGATTCCCCTGCCCTCGCTGGCGCTGGCGCTGTCACTGGATGCCGGGGTGCAACCGGCCGACGACCCCGGCGGCCTGCACGCCCCGGCGATCTCCGGAGACCTCGTCGCCGACCTGACGCGGGAGACGATCGGCCGAGGCAAGGTCGACCGCGGGCTGGTGCACCCCTACTACTCGCAGCTGGGCAAGGCGCTGCTGAAGAACTGGGACGCGGATCGCGCGGTGTCGTCCGCTGGCCTCAAGGGCGTCGTCGAACAGGCGGTGGAGAACAGCAAGGCCTGGAACAACATCTGGCAGGAGAAGGCATCGGTCTTCGGCAAGACGGGCAGCCCGTTCGACGCGCCGGTGAACACCCGGGGCAAGCCGATCACCGACCGGCTGACGCCGGGGCAGGAGCTCGCGGCCCGCAAGGAGGTCGCGACGATGATGGGCGAGCAGATGCGGCAGTCGCGGCGGGCGCAGATTCGCGTCACCCAGGATGGAACCGGGAAGCTGCTCAAGGTCGAGCTGCTCAAGCCGAGCAACGACTCGAACGTCGATCGCCAGGCCGTGGTCGATGTGCGCACCGCGGCCGAGAGCCTGCCGCCGCCGCCCGCCGAGGCGATGTCCGGGCGGCAGACGTTGGTCAGCATCTGGGAGTTCGAGCTCATCGTGAGCATCACCCCGCCGATTCCCACCTTCACCTTCGAGTTCGACGAGGTGCTGGGCTTCATCGACACCCGGATGCCGTTGGATCGCCGCATCTACAAGAAGGTCCGCCTGCTCGCGGTGGAGTGAAGCGAGTACAGTCCCGAGCCGGCGTGCTCAAACGAATCCTGGGGCTGGTGCTGTGCGCGACGCTCGTCGCCTGTCCGGATCGCAGCGTCAACGGCCCCCCCGACAGCGGGACGGATGGGGGCGGAACGCCGGACGCGGGCCTGGGTGACGCCGGCGAGCCGGACGCCGGGAACGCCGACGCGGGTTTCGACGCGGGGATCGCCGACGGCGGCGACGACGCGGGTTTCGACGCGGGCGTCGTCGACGCCGGACCGCCGCCCGAGCGTTGCCGCGCCCGCGACTCGGGCATCCCCGACGGCGGGGTGCTGCGCGTCATCGCCGCCAACCTCTCGAGCGGGAACTTCCAGTCGTACGACCCGGGACACGGAGCACGAATCCTTCAGGGGCTGAAGCCGGACGTCGTCCTGATCCAGGAGTGGAACATCGGGGACAAGACGGACAAGGCCCGCCGCGACTGGGTCGATTCCACGTTCGGCGAGGAGTTCTGCTTCCAGGTCGAGGCAGGCGCGACGATTCCCAACGGGATCATCAGCCGGTACCCGATTCTCGACGCGGGCAACTGGGTCGATTCCTCGGTGGGCAACCGCAGCTACGTCTGGGCCCGGCTCGACGTGCCGGGAGATCGTGACCTCTGGGCAGTGAGCCTCCACCTGCTCAGCACCGGAGGGGCCGCGGCGCGGAGCGCCGAAGCCACCGAGCTGACGGCGAAGATCACCCAGTCAATTCCTCCGGCCGACCTGCTGGTAATCGGCGGCGACCTCAACACCAACACCCGCACCGAGACGGCGATCACCGCGCTCGGTTCGGTGGTCCGCACCGCCGGCCCCCACCCGGTTGACGGCAACAACAACCAGAACACCAACGCCGGGCGCAGCAACCCCTACGACTGGGTGCTCCCCGACATCGATCTCGCCGCGCGCCAGGTCCCGGTGGTCATCGGCGCCGCCGGCTACGACGCCGGCCTCGTCTTCGACACCCGCGTCTTCAACCCGCTGAGCGACGTCGCCCCCGCGCAGGCCGGCGACAGCGCCGCCTCGAACATGCAGCACATGGCGGTGGTGAAGGACTTCCTGCTGCCCTGAGCGGTTTGCAGGCGTCCCGTACGTACGGCCATACTTACGGCATGAAGACGACGTTGGTGCTGAAGGATGAAGTGGTCAGGCGGGCGAAGAAGCGGGCGGCGGAGATGGGTCTGACCCTGAGCGCGTTCGCCGAACGGTCGATCCGTGATGCCCTGGCGCCCCGGAGCCAGCCGAGGAAGGCCTTCCACTTTCCGACGTTCGGAGCAGCTGGGAACAAACAGAAGCGCGACACGTCGCCCGCGGAGATCAAGGAACTGCTGAGCGACGATCTGACCTGACGCCATGCAAATGCCCGACGTCA
>JAYVRT010000740.1:0-4286 GCA_043776025.1 Archangiaceae bacterium
AGGTCTCCTTCCTTCAGCAGCCCTTCCCGCTCACCCAGTCCCAGCATGAAGGGAATGTTGGCAGCCCCGAGGCTCCCCGTCCAAGCGAACGAGTCGAAAGACTTCGCGTTCTTCAGGCCCATGTAGTCCTGGGTCGTCTGGCGAAACCAGCGGGTGGACTGGTGGGTGGCGTAGAAGTCGACGTCGTCGGGGCGCTGGCCGCACTTGCCCAGCGCGTCGTCGACCACCTCCTTGGCGAGGTCGGCGATCAGCAGCAGCATGTTCCGCGCGAGCTGGCGATCGTGGGTGTAGACGATCGTCTCGTCGGCCTGCCACCACTGCTCTCCGGGTTTGCCGGCCATCAGCGCCTTGTGAAACGTGCCGTCGGTGCGGTGGGACCACGAGAGGCAGCCGCGGCCTGAAGCCACCGGGCCCACCACCACCGCCGACGCCCCATCGCCGAACCAGGCCGAGTGGTGGTCCTGCGGGCGGCAGATCGCCGTCACCGACGACGACTGCACCAGCAGCGCGTTGCGCACCTGCCCCGACTTGATCATCTGCTCGGCGAGCGCGAACTGGACGAGGAACGAGTTGCAGGCCGACTGGGTGTCGAGGGCGAGGCAGTCGCGCCGGAGCCCCAGCCGCTGGTGCAGCAGCGGGGCGTTCGGGACCATGAGGAAGTCGGTCAGTTGGCTGAAGACCATCACCAGGTCGATCTGGTCCGCGCCGACGCCGGAGCGCTGCAGCGCGTCCTGGGCCGCCGCCAGTTCCATGTCCGACGGGTTGGCGTCCTTCGCCATGATCCGCCGCTCGACCGCGCCCTTGAACGGATCGTCCTTGAACTGGGTCATCGCCTCGAGCGTCAGCCGCGCCCCTTCGGTCTGGGCGTCGTCCTTGCCGGTGGTCGGCCGGACCAGGTTCAGCTTCTCCTGCCAACCCTCGACGATCGAGGCGGGCCACCAGTCGTTCTTGCGTACCAGCGCAGGCAGGTGCAGCCCAATGCCGAGGATACCCACTGCCTGGTTGTTGTTCATCGTTGGCTCTTTGGTTCTACGAGGTGAAGTTCTTCAGCTGCGCGAGGCGGCCGTGCACTGGAAACGAGGCGGTGGGGTCGACCTGGCAGTCGAGCACCATTGGAACCGTGTCGTTGAGCCAGGCGGGCGGGATCTGGGCGAGGTCGGCGGCGGTGCGGATCGTCAGCCCCCGCGCGCCCACCGCTCGGGCGAGCGCCGCGAAGTCGACCCGAGGGCCGTCCATCGCACCCGATCGTCCGAAGATCTTCGTCAGGCCGGCCTCGACCATTCGCATGCGGGCATCGTTGAAGACGGCGAAGACGACCCCGATCCCGTTCTGGACGCAGGTGGCGAGATCCATGCCTGACATCTGGAAGCCGTAGTCGCCGCAGATCGCGACCACTGGCCGCTCCGGCTTGACCACCTTCGCGCCAATCGCCGCGCCGATGCCCGAGCCCATCGAGCCCATGCCCGTGGAAACGAGGAAGCCATCGGGCCGATCGATGCGCAGGTAGTGGAGCGCGAAGATGGTGTGCTCCCCGATGTCGCTGCTGAAGATCGTGTCCTCGGGGAAGACCTCTTGCAGCGCGGAGATCAGCCGCGGGGGCTTGATCGGCAGGGTGTCTTCGGTGGTCTGTTCCGGGTTCAAGTACCGGACGCCGCCTGCCACCTTGAGCTCTGGCCTGCGCCGCGTCAGCTTCGCCACCAATGACCGAAGCACCAGGTGCGAGGGCCCGATCAGCCCGTAGTCCACCTGGTAGTTCTTTCCGATCTGCGCGCCGTCGATGTCGATCTGGATGAAGGTCTTGCTTGGCTGGAGCACCGGGCTCCAGCTGTTGGTGCCGGTCTCTCCCAGGCCGCAGCCGATCGCGATCAAGGTGTCGAAGCCGCGCTCGAGGTATTCGGTGGCCGATGCGTGGCCGCCGAAGCCGAAGACGCCCAGCGACAGCGGGTCGCTCTCGGGGAACAGGCCCTTGGCCCGCGGGGTGGTGCACACCGGAAGGTCCAGCGTCGCCGCCAGTGTGCCCACCAGGCGCACCGCCTCGGGGTGACGCGCCCCCGAGCCGACGAGAATCAACCCGCGGGTGGAGTTCTGCAGCGCCTCGGCGGCCTTGCTGATCGTCTCCTCGTCGAGGTTGAACTGGGTCGAGACGTTGCTCGCGGACCTCAGCGGCAGCACCTGCTCGCTGGCGATGTCGAGAGGCAACGAGAGGAACACCGGGCCCTGGCGCCCGGAGAGTGCGGTGGCGACTGCCTTGCGGACGATGCTCGCCGCGGCGCGCGGGTTGGAGATCTCGGCGGCGAACTTGGTGACGCTGCGCACCATGCCAAGGATGTCGAGCTGCGAGCTGCTGCCTTCCTGCAGCGCGCCGCGGCCGAAGTTCTTCCTCGGCACCTCGCCACCGATCGCGATCAGCGGCACCCCGTCGGCGTAGGCCGAGGCGAGGCCGGTCAGCGCGTTGGTGATTCCCGGCCCTGACGTCATCAGCAGCGCGGGGATCCCGCCCCCGACCTTGGCGTGGCCCATCGCCATGAACGCGGCACCGGTCTCGTGCCGGGTGTTGATCACCTTCAACTTCGGGTGGTCGACCAGCGCGTCGTAGATCGAGCAGATCGCCCCCCCGGGGATTCCGTAGAACGTGGTGACGCCCAGCTCCTCCAGAGTCTCGACGATCACGTCGGCGACGCGCTTGGTCTGGGGCAGCGGACCAGGCAGGACGGCGGCGAGCCGTTCGGTGCGGGGAACGAGGATGGCGCTCATGGGCAGGAGCACACTGCACGGCACGTTCCTACACGTCCCCACCGGAAAGTCGCGCGCTTGACCCGGATCAAGGGTGGGTCATCGGTGACCCTTTGGGTTGAAACGACCCGCCGGTTTCGCCGCGATTTCGGGCACCCAGCGCGGCACGCACGTTGCTCGATGGGAACGTGTCTCGTCTCTTGAAAGGAACCCCATGACCCCTAAATCCCGCAAGATCCTGATCGTCGATGACGAGACGAACATCTGCAACGCGCTCCGCCGGAGCCTGCGGAAGGAAGGCTACGAGATCACCGTCGCCAGCGAGCCCGCCGAGGGGCTGAAGATCCTCCAGCAGCAGCCGATCGACATCGTGCTCAGTGACCACTTGATGCCGAACATGACCGGGCTCGAGTTCCTCACCCTGGTGCGGGACCGCTACCCCGACAGCCTGCGGATCCTGCTCACCGGCCACGCGGACATGGAAACGGCGATTCGCTCGATCAACGACGGGAACGTCTACCGCTTCCTCACCAAGCCCTGGGACGATGTCGAGCTGAAGGTGACGCTCTATCTGGCCTTCGAGCACCTCGACCTCGAACGCGAGCACCGCCGGCTGCTCGCGACCGTGCGGCGCCAGGCGGACCTGCTGAAGGATCTCGAGGAGCAGTACCCAGGCATCGGCAAGCTCCAGCGCGACGCCGACGGCGCGATCCTCCTCGACGCTGGCCCGGTCGCCGCTGTCGGGGGATGAGAGTCTTGAAGCCCGGGCCCTCGGTAGAGCTCGCCGAAGATCGCGCCGCGCTGCTGGAGTGCGCGCTGAGCGCCAAGCTCGTCAACCGAATGGCCCAGGGCATCGCCGCCCAGCGCTCGGTGAGCGACCTGGTGCGGGTCGCGATCGAGCACACCCGGGCGCTGTGCGACGCATGCGGTGCGAGCCTGTTGCTGATCGACCCCGTCACCGAGGAGCTCTGCTTCGACCGCATCGACGGCGCCGGGGCGGGAAAGCTCGAGCAGGTGCGGATCGCCGCCGGCGCGGGGATCGCCGGCCGGGTCGCCCGCGAACGGCAGCCGGTGCTGGTTGCGAACGTCGCGGTCAACGACGACTTCGACAACTCCTTCGACGGCCAGAGCGGGTTTTGCACCGGCTCGATCATCGCGGTGCCCCTGATTCACCGGGGCGAGCTGCTCGGGGTCCTCGAGGCGGTGCGCAGCGCGGCCGAGGATCCGTTCGACGATCGCTACCTCAAGCGGCTGAGCGACCTCGCTCCCCACGTGGTGATCGCCGTCCACCAGGCCCAGATCGACGAGAAGCTCAGCGCGGCCCACAGCCAGCTGATCGCAGTCAACGCCGGGCTGGAGCACAAGGTCGAGGAACGGACGCTGATGCTCAGCCGCGCCAAGCGTGAGTGGGAGCGGACCTTCGACGCGATCAATGATCCGATTGCGCTCCAGGACGGCTTCACCGTTCGCCGGGCGAACCTCGCCTGGGCCCGGTCGGTCAATTGAGCATTAAAAACATGATGAATGGCTACGGTTAGTTCGACCACTCCTAA
>JAYVRT010000741.1:0-15499 GCA_043776025.1 Archangiaceae bacterium
CTTCGGGTCACCCTCGACGGCGCCGGCACCGTCACCGGGCTCGAGGTCGCCACCGGCCTGGGCGCCGCGTTCGACCAGGCCGCGCTCGACTCGGCGAAGCGGTGCACCTTCACCGGCGCGAGCCGCGGCGGCGTCCCCGCGCCGGCGATCATCGAGCTGTCGGTGGAGTTCACCCCGCCGGTCGAGCCCTGGGTGCTGGAGGGCGTCGTGGTCGGCGAGCTGGGAGAGCCGCTGGCCGGCGCCGAGGTCCGCTTCGGTGGCAAGCAGGCCGCCGCCGACGCGCGCGGCCGGTTCGAGCTGAAGTTCGAAGCCGTGCCAGCCGGAGACGCCTGGGTCCTGGTGAGCAACGCGGGGTTCGCCGACAAGGGCTTCCCCGAGGTGTTCCAGGCGGGCCGCACCACCCGCGTCCGCTACGTGCTGCTCAAGCAGAAGGTCGGGGAGACGCGGGTCGAGGGCAGCCGCCTGCTCGACGCGCTGCCCGACGTCGACCACACCCCCCAGGTCAGCCGCTTCACCATCACCCGCGCCGACATCGAGAAGAACCCGGGAGCGCTGGAAGACGTCGCCCGGGTGGTGCAGCAGATCCCCGGGGTCGCCGCGGATCCGGATCTCCTCGCCACCTTCTTCGTCCGCGGCGGCGGCCCGGAAGAGGTCGTCTTCTACCTCGACGGCGTCCCCCTGACGAACCCGTACCACCTCGGCGGCTTCGCCAGCATCTTCAACCCGATGATGATCGACTCCGCCGACTTCTACGCCGGCGGGATCCCCGCCCGGTACGAACCGGCGCTCTCCGGCGCCTTCGAAGTCCGCTACGCGACCGGGGAGACGAAGAAGCCCCGGCTGTGGGCCGACCTGTCGATGCTGACCGCCAAGCTGCGCGCGGACGTGCCGATGGGAGAGGGTCTCTCGGCGACGATCTCCCTGCGGCGCAGCTACCTCGAGGCGTATTTCGCGGTGCTCGCCGAGTTCAAGATCTTCGGGGCCAACGTCGTCGCCCCCGACATCACCGAACTGCTCGCGCGGGTGAACTACCACCGCGGCAACCACACCACGACCGCGAGCGTGATCTACGCCGGCGACGGCCTCGACTTCGTGATCAAGCCGGGCGAGCAGGTGCTGGTGAACTTCCAGGGCGGGCTGAAGATCAGCAACGTCTCCCAGCTGCTGATTCTCCAGCACAAGATCGCGCTCGCGGGCGACAGCGGGCTGGAGTTCACCGCCGCCTACACCCGAGATCAGAACTCGATCGCGGTCCAGAGCACGCTGCCCTTCTCCAACAACGCGAAGCGCGAAGACGGCCTGGTCCGCGGGGACCTGAAGTGGAGCTGGTCGGAAAGGAACCGCACCGCGCTCGGCGTGCAGTACGCCCACCGCTTCCTCGGCCTGCTGGGGAGGGTGGTCGACAACCGCGACGTCGCGCCGTGGATCAACGAACCCTTCGTGCAGACCTACGCTCCGTTCATCGACATCGCGCCCAACGTCCGCCGCGACCTCGTCTCGACCTACCTCGAGCACACCTGGCGGCCGACGAGCTGGTTCAGCGTCGAAGGGGGAGGGCGGGCACAGTTCGATCTGACCGCGGAGCAATGGAGCGGCTCGGCCCGCCTCGGTGCGGCGGTGACGCTGCCGACCCACACGGTGATCAAGGCCTCGGCCGGCGTCGCCGCCCAGCCGTCGCTGATCCCGATCTATCTCGACCCGACGGTGGGCAACCCCCGCCTGCTGCCCGAGCGTTCCTTCACCGGGATCGTGGGAATCGAGCAGCCGCTGCCGTTCGAGGCCTTCCTCCGGCTCGAGGGCTGGGTGAAGTACCTCGATCACCTGGTGGTCAACCCCGACTCGCCGCAGAGGTTGGCGCAGATCGAGGCCGCTGGGGGCGAGGTGTTCCGCAACACCGGCACGGGCCTGGCGAAGGGGGTCGACCTGCTCTTCCTCGTCCGGACGCGGTACTTCGGCTACGGCGCCTCGGCCGCGCTGCTGTACTCCGATCGCCACAACCCGCTCGCCACCGGCCTGCAGGACTACCCCGCCCCGTGGGACCAGCGCTTCACCCTCGCGGCGCACGTCTCGTTCTCGCCCAACAACAAGTGGCTCTTCACCGCGCGGTTCAACTACCGGACGGGGCGGCCGTACACGCCGGTGAACCCGCCCTTCGTGCGCACCGACCCGGGCACCCGCTGCCCCGACGGCTGCTACGTGCCGGTGTTCGGGCCCACCAACGTCGGCCGGTACCCGGACTTCTACGAGATCTCACTGCGCGCCGAACGGCGCTTCCGGCTCGGGCCGTTGGACATGGCGGCGTACCTCGAGGTCCTCAACGTCACCAACTCGACCAACCTCTTCGCCACGCTCTACGACACCGGGAACTACGCGAAGGGCACCGAGCCGGTGTCGGGCAACTTCAACCACCTCCCGATTCGCCCTTTCCTCGGAGTCCGAGCTGAGTACTGAGGAAAAACCGAAGAAGCGCAGCCTCGCGGCGCTGGCTCGGCACCTGTGGCGCACCCTGAAGAACGAGCAGGCGACCCCGACGCGGCTGGGAGTCGCGGTGTTCGTCGGGGTGTTCCTCGGCTGCAGCCCACTGCTGGGGTTGCAGACGGCGCTCTGCTTCATCTGCGCCTATCTCTTCCGGCTCAACAAGCTGGCGGTGCTGGCCGGCCTGCAGATCTCGACGCCGCCGATCACCGCGGTGGTGATCCTCGGGTCGATTCAGCTGGGGCACGTGCTCATCTACGGCACCGGCGTCGACCTCTCGCTGAAGATGATCCACGAGACCCCGACGAAGGAGCTGCTCTCGCGCTTCTCGATCGCCTTTGCGCTCGGGGGGACGGTGATGGGGGTGATCCTCGGGGCCTTCTTCGGCAGCCTCACCACCTGGGCGGTGAAGCGGCGCCGCGCGTCGGACCTGCTCCACCCCCCGGTCGCCGACGGCGAGATCGACGCGCTCTACGACCGCCTCGACGCGGTGCCCCGCAAGTACCGCCACTACGCCGCGTGGAAGGTCCGGCTCGACCCGCTCTACCCCCTGGCGCTCCCGCTGCTGGCCGGCCGCAAAGAGGTGGTGGACCTCGGGGCGGGGATGGGGATCCTCGCCGCGCTGCTCCACGCCCGCTCGCCGCAGACGGCGCTGCGCTGCGTCGAGTGGGACGCGGAGAAGGCGGGGGTCGCCCGCACCCTGATGGCCGGCGTCCCCGAGGTGACGGTGCTCGAAGGCGACGGCCGCGAGGCGCCGTTGGGCGCGCCCGACGCGATCTGTCTGTTCGACGTGCTCCACTACTCTCCGATCGACGTGCAGCAGGGCTGGGTGACCCGGTGCGCCGAGGCGCTGGCCCCGGGCGGGCTGCTGCTGATCCGCGAGCTCGACCCCGAGCGGGGCAGCTGGGGATTGGCGGAGAAGATCGAGCGCGGCGCGGTGAAGCGCGGCTGGAACCAGGGAGCGGGGGTGCACGCCTGGCCGATCTCCTCTCTGCGCGCCACCCTCGAGGGGCTGGGTCTCAAGGTCGAAGTCCAGCAGGCAGGCAAGGGCCTTTTCAGCGCCAACGCCCTGGTGACCGCCCGCAAGCCCACACAGGGGGGCGGAATCGGCGGCGTTGGGCTTAGATGACGTTCGCCGCATGGCTCCCTCGTCCCTCAACACGCTCGCCGCCCAGGTCGCTGAGTCCATCGTCCTGCTCCAGTTCGGAAACGCCTACGGGATCGGCTTCGTCGCGTCCGACGACGGGTTGGTGGTCACCAGCCTCCACGTGGTGCTGGGCGAGAAGAAGGTGACCGCGCACCTCGCCGACGGCCGCAAGCTCGACGTCCGGCAGGTCGGCGGCCTGGACACCAAGCGTGACCTGGCGGTGCTCAAGCTCGAGGCGCCCGGGCTCCCCGCGCTCAAGCACGGGCCGAAGCGCCTGGTGGAAGAAGGGACGCCGGTGATCGTCTTCGGCATGGTCGACGACGGGCAGCGCACCCGGTGGACCCAGGCGAAGGTCTCGGCGGTGCAGGTGCTCGGCGGCTGGCTGACCATCTACCGCCTCGAGGGCGAGCTTCCCCCTGACGCCTCGGGGGGGCCGCTGCTGTCGGCCACCGGCGAGCTGCTCGGGGTGGTCACCGTCGCCGAGACGGAAGACGGGATGGCGGTGCTCGGCGTGCCGCTCAAGTACGTGATGCCGATGCTCGACGAGAAGGTGTTCCGGCCGCTGACCGCGCTCGCCCCTCCGCGGCGATCGGCGCCCAGGCGCGAGATCCCCGAGCACCCGATCACCATCCTCGAGGGCAGCAGCGCCAGCGGCCTCGAGGCGATGATGGAGGCGATCGCCAGCGCGATCTCCGTCGGCGCGCCCGCCTACAACCAGGGCAACATCGAGGCCTGCTACCGCGTCTACCGTGAGACGGCGAAGCGGCTCGTCGCCGAGCACGACAACTGCCCCGGCCCGAAGAAGGCGCTCGAGCTCGGGCTGCGCCGGGCGGCAGCGATGAAGGACGCCGACGGCCGCGCCTGGGCGATGCGCGACGCGTTCGACGGGTTGATGGCGGTGATGGAGAAGTTCTTCAAGGCCCACGCCGCGGCGCTGAAGAAGGCGAAGGCCAAGCCGAAGCTGCTCAACTGATGGCGCCGTTCGACGCCAACGGGTTCGAGGTGCTCGTCTACACCTTCAAGGAAGGCGCGCTCTCGGCGCTCGCCCACGACCTGAAGATCAAGGTGACGAAGCTGCGGTTGGAGCTGGGCGAAGACTCGGTGACCGCGACCTTCGACGCCGCCTCGCTCAAGGTCGTCTGCCCTCAGAAAGACGGGCGGGACAACCCGGGCCTGGTGCCCCGGGCGGTGTACTCGGAGATCGAGAAGAACATCGTCAAGGACGTGCTCGACGCGGCGAAGTTCCCAGAAGTCCGCTTCGCCTCGACCCAGGTGACGGACACCTGGGTGGTGGGCCAGCTGACGCTCCACGGGGTGACGCGGGAAGTCCGCTGTGCCCGAAAACCCGGGGGAATCGTCGAGGCCCGGGTCGACCAGCGGGACTTCGGAATCAAGCCCTACAGCGCGATGTTCGGGACGCTGAAGGTGAAGAGCGAAGTGGTGGTGACGGTGCGGCAACAGGGTTAAGCACCGCAGGCATGAACCAGGGAAACGTCCGCGTTCCGCAGCCGGTCAATGAGCCCGTTCGCGCCTACGCCCCGGGCAGCCCCGAGCGGGCCGAGGTCAAAGAGGCGCTGAAGCGGCAGACCGCCGACCGGCTGGAGATCCCGGTGGTGATCGGCGGCAAGGAGCTGCGCACCGGCAAGGTCACCCAGGCCTTCTCCCCCCACCGCCACCAGCACGTCACCGCCGACGTCCACCAGGCGTCGCCCGCGGACGTGGAGCAGGCGATCGCCGCCGCGATGGCCGCGAAGCGCGACTGGAGCAACACCCCCTTCGCCGACCGGGCGGCGATCTTTCTGCGCGCCGCGGAGCTGCTGGCGACGAAGCACCGCGCGGCGATGAACGCGGCGACGATGCTCGGCCAGTCGAAGACGGTGTACCAGGCGGAGATCGACGCCGCCTGCGAGGCGATCGACTTCCTGCGCTTCAACGTCCACTTTGCCCAGACGCTGCTCGAGCAGCAGCCGATCTCCGGCCCGGGCATGTGGAACCAGACGGACTACCGGGCGCTCGACGGGTTCGTCTTCGCGGTCGCGCCGTTCAACTTCACCGCGATCGCGTTGAACCTCTGCACCGCTCCGGCGCTGATGGGCAACACGGTGGTCCTCAAGCCCGCCCAGACCGCCGTGCTCAGCGCCTGGCGGATCTTCGAGCTGCTCAGGGAGGCGGGCCTGCCCGACGGGGTGCTGAACTTCGTGCCCGCCCCGGGCGCGGCGATCGGCCCGGTGGTGCTGCAGCACCCGGACCTCGGCGGCCTCCACTTCACCGGCAGCACCCACACCTTCAACGGCATGTGGAAGACGGTGGGCGACAACCTGTCGCGCTACCGCCAGTACCCCCGGCTGGTGGGAGAGACCGGCGGCAAGGACTTCATCTTCGTCCACCCGTCCGCCGAGGGAGATCTCGACGCGGTGGCGGTGGCGATCACCCGTGGCGGCTTCGAGTACCAGGGGCAGAAGTGCAGCGCCTGCTCGCGGGTCTACGTGCCGAAGAGCCTCTGGCCGCAGCTGGAACAGCGGCTCATCCCGATGATCAACGAGCTTCAAGTGGGCGACGTCGCCGACTTCAGAAACTTCATGGGCGCGGTGATCGACGAGAAGTCCTTCAACAACACCTGCGGCTACCTCGACCTGGCCAGGGGGCCGGACGCGAAGATCCTCGCGGGAGGCACCACCGACAAGACGGTGGGCTGGTTCGTGCGCCCGACGCTGGTGCGCTGCCTCACTCCGCGGCACCGGATCATGGCGGAGGAGATCTTCGCTCCGGTGGTGGGCCTGTACGTCTACGAGGACAGCCAGGTGCTTCAGACGCTGCGCGAGTGCGATCAGACGGCCGCCTATGCGCTGACCGGCGCCGTCTTCGCCCGGGATCGCGCGGCGATCGCCCAGGCGAGCCTCGAGCTTCGGCACGCGGCGGGAAACTTCTACATCAACGACAAGCCCACCGGCGCGGTGGTCGGCCAGCAGCCCTTCGGGGGCAGCCGGGCGAGCGGCACCAACGACAAGGCTGGCTCGATGTTGAACCTGATGCGGTGGACCAGCCCCCGGACGATCAAGGAGACCTTCGTGGCGCCCACGGCGGTGGGCTACCCGTTCATGGGCGCGGAGTGAGTAGACTCCAAGGTGCGCATGAAGAAGTCGGCGGTCACCATCGAGTCGCTCAAGAGCACCATCCGTGGGGCAGGGTTGCGCAGCACGTCTCCGCGGCTGGTGGTGCTGCGGCGGCTGTTCGCGGCGGCGAGCCCAATCTCCCACTCCGAGCTGTTCGAGGGGCTGGCGGATGAGGGCCTGGATCGGACCACCGTCTACCGGAACCTGGTGGACCTCACCCAGGTAGGCCTGGTGGAGCGCACCGACCTGGGCGATCACGTCTGGCGCTTCGAGCTCAAGCGCAACCGCCCCGGCGGAGACGGGCACGTGCACTTCACCTGCACCGAGTGCGGCACCGTTTCCTGCATCGATGACGTCGAGCTGAAGGTGCGGCCAGGCAAAGGAGCCCCGCGCGCCGTGACCCGACAGAAGGTCGAGGTCGCGCTGCGTGGCGTGTGTGACGCATGCGGGTAGAGCCTGCTGCCAGCACTCCGGAGTGCGTCGTCCACGTCGCTCCGGTGCATAGCAAGGGCGAGGCGCGTACCCGGTGGGTGACCGGGGTGACCGCGGTGATGATGGTGGCCGAGCTGGTGGTCGGCTTCTGGTCGAAGTCGCTGGCGCTCACCGCCGACGGCTGGCACATGGCGACCCACGTCGGCGCGCTCGGGCTGGCGGCGCTCGCGTACTGGTATGCGCGGACCCGCGCCGGCGAGACCCGGTTCGCCTTCGGCACCGGCAAGGTCTACGCGCTCTCGGGCTACACCAGCGCCGCCTTTCTCCTCGCGGTGGCGGTGTTCATGGCGGTCCAGGGCGTCGAACGGCTGCTGGCCCCCGAGGTTGTCCACTACCGCGAGGCGATTCCGGTGGCGGTGCTCGGCCTGCTGGTCAACCTCGTCTGTGCCTGGATCCTCGGGTTCGATCACGATCACGGCGACGGCGCGGATCACGCCCACGCCCACCATCAACCGCACGACCACGACCACGACCACGACCACGACCACGACCACGACCACGAGCACCACGACACCAACCTTCGCGCCGCGTACCTGCATGTGCTCGCGGACGCGCTGACCAGTGTGCTGGCGATCGCGGCGCTGGTGCTGGGCCAGTACGCCGGCTGGCGCTGGGTCGACCCAGCGGTGGCGCTGGTCGGCAGCGCGGTGATCTTCAAGTGGGGCCTCGGGCTGACCCAGGAGTGCGCCCGCCAGTTGGTCGACCTGCACCCGACCTCGAAGCAGCGCGATGCGGTGCGCGCCGCGCTCGAGGCGGTGCAGGGCACGCGCGTCGCCGATCTCCACCTGTGGAGCGTCGGCCCGGGCCGGCTGATCTGCGTCGTCGCGGTCGAGACGCCCAGTCCGCGCAGCCTCGACTTCTACCGGGAGGCGGTCTCGAAGGTGGTGAAGCTCACCCACCTGACCGTCGAGGTTCGCCCGGTCGCCGCCCCCACGTGAACGACTACCGGCTTCCGCTTGACGAGCCGATCTACAAGGCGATCAACGGCCTCGGCTGGGGCTGGCTCAACGAAGTCTGGGTGCTGGCGTCGATGCGCACGTTCGGGATCGCCGTCGCCGTCGCGATGGGGTTGTGGGTGATCTACCACCTGAAGCGGAAGGCGATTCGCCCGGTGCTTCAGGTGGCGACCGCGATCTTGATCACCGACCAGGTCGGCCATGAGCTGATCAAGCCGTTCTTCGCGCGGCTGCGACCGTGCTTCGCGCTGCCGGCCTCCGAGGTGCACCGCCTGGTGGAGATCGCCAGCAACACCAGCTCGATGCCCAGCCTGCACTCGGCCAACAGCTTCGCCTTCGCCGTCGCGCTGCTGCTGTGTCTGCCCGGCTCGGGGCGCTACACCCTTCCCGTCGCGGCGCTGATCGCGCTCAGCCGGATCGGGGTCGGGGTTCACTGGCCCAGTGACATCGTCGCCGGGGCGCTCTTCGGCGCCGTGGTCGCGGGGCTGGTGCACGCGGTGTTTCAGGCGGTCGCACCGGCGCCCCGCGCGGCGCCGGTGCTCTAGAGCTTCAGATCAGCGGCAGCAGCTTCCAGCCGGCTTCCATCGCGGCGTTGAGCGCGCCGACGCCGGCGGGGACGATCATGAAGCCGGGCAGCAGGTTTGCCTTCCACTCGGTCAAGGTGGCCATCGGGTCGGCTCCCATTCCGGACGACATCATCCCGGCCATGCCGGTCATCGCGTTGTGGCAGACCATGAAGACCGTGCCGCGCTTGACGCAGGCCTCGGCGCTCCAGTCCTGGTAGATGTTGCCGCCCGCGCCCGGGTCGCCGTCGAAGCTCAGGTTGGTCTGGGCCCTGGCGAAGACGTTGCTGGTCTCGGGCTTGCCTTTGGCGTCGTTGATCTTGAACGCGGCGCCGAAGCCGTACTTGGCCCACATCGCGTCGTTGAGCGCGAGCGCGATCGACGGCCCCATCAGCACCGCGGCGGTGGCCATGTTCCCCTTGCCGTAGCCGTGGGAGACTTCGCCGGCGTTGATCGCGTTCTGAACGTGGACGTACAGGCTCGAGAGGCCGGGGACGATGGTGTGCGGCTCGACGGACTGGAAGACGAGCTTGTGCTCCTTCTTCACCTTCAACGCGTCCATCATCTTCTTCTGGTCGTACTCGGTCGGCTTGAGCACCGGGAAGTGGATCGCCGTCGGAGAAGGCGGAGGCGGCGGGGGCTTGCCACCGGCCGGAGCGGGGTCCGCCTTCGCCTCGAAGCCGGTCATCACTGCTGCGCCCGCGACGGCGATTGCCCCGCGCGCAAGGAAGCTCTTTCGGGTCATCTCCATTGTTAAATCCCCCCAGGTGAAGCGGTTGAGCCGCGCAACCTATTGGCCTGCCGGTTGGGGCGCAGCTGCTTTCTTCGCCGTCGGCCGCGCGTAATAGACGGCGTCGGGCGGGAGCGGCTCGACGAGGTAGTCGCGATCCTTCTCGGGGAACTTCGGGCGCGGCTTGCCGTCGATGTACCCGGCGAGCTGCTGGGCTTCTTCGTCGGTGAGCGAGCCAGGGGTGAGGTACGGCATGCAGCGGCGGAGGAAGCCGGCGAGGGTGTAGACCCGGGCGAACCCGGCGCCGTCGTTCCACGACTTCGGCCCCCACAGCGGGCCGGGCTTCAGGTCGGCCAACTGTACGCCCTGGCCGTCGGCGCCGTGGCAGGCGACGCACCGCTCGACGAAGAGCGCCTCGCCCCGCTTCGGGTCGAGCGCGACCAGCGGCAGCCTCGCCGCGGCCTCGAGCTCGTTCTTCCCCCGCCAGGCGAGCGGGGCCCCCGGGGCAAAGCCCTCGGAGAGCCAGCGCAGGTACGCCGAGACGGCACGGACGATCTTCGAGTCCGGCGCGGCGAGGGCCTGGCCGGGCGCGTTCTCATGGCGCGCCCCACCGAACTTCTCAGGCGCGTTCGCGCCGTCGGTGCTGCGCAGCAGGCAGCCGATCACCCGATCCTCGAGGGTGAAGACCCGCCCCGCGCGCTTGTTCGGCTGGGGGTAGGCCGAAGCGACGCCCACCAGCGGGAGCGCGCCTTCCTTCTGCCCGGCGTTGAGGTGGCAGTTCCGGCACGAGACGGCGTTGACCGCGAGCGGGGCGCCGAACCGGGCGGTGTCGGAGAAGATCCGGTAGCCGAGCTTGTTCTCCTCGGCGAGCGCCGAGTCATTCGGGAGCGGATCCCGCAGCGGGTCACGCGGGCGATCGAGGATCTGGGCGAACGTGGCTTCGGCGGGGACCAGCAGGGGGCGGCCGGCGTCGGGCGAGCCACACAGCGCGAGGGAGACGATCGCGAAGAGCATCGTTGGATTCTACCGCCCCGCCGGCGTCCAGCCCGGGGGCGCGAGCTCGAAGGTGGCGAAGTCGAAGCCGGGGTTGACGGTACCGCCGACGAGGGTCCACTGGCCCAGTGAGCTCGCCGACTGCGCACCTTCATCGACCTGCTCACCTCACGAGAAAAGCGCTGGCGCGGGCCTCGACCCGCTGCATCTTGCCCTTCACCGGGTGGTAGAGGCTGACCGTCACGTCCGCCCGCAGCGGCCACTGGGAGCTCCCGTCGGCCTCCGGCAGACGGACCTTGCAGACGAACGTGCCGCTGCCCTTCTTCGGCAGCTTCACCGCGCTCAGGCGGCAGTCGCCCGTGCCGACCCCGTCGCCTCGGTACACCCAGCGGACCTCGACCGGGCTGTCGCTGCTGACGAACTCCGCGCCGGATTCGTTGTCCAGCGTCACGGCCAACATCCACACGCCCGCCTGGCTCTCGAAGGTGGCCCGTGCTTCGACGGGGCCGCCGCACACCTTCGCCAGCTCCTCGCCCAGCGCCGCCACGTTCCGGGTCTCGCAGGGGTAGACGGAGGCGTCCGACGGCCTCCAGCCGATGGCGCACCCCTGCTGCTCCTTCGGCAGCTTGCCCAGCTTCTTCGCCGTGGCGCGACACTCCGCCGGATTTCCCCGCACCGCCTCGAGGAACGCCCTCTGGCCGAGGTTCGAGGCGGTGACTGGGCCCACTGAGTAGAGCAGGGCGGACTCGTCGAAGCGCTTCCGGTCGAGGGCGATCGCGCCCAACCGCAGCAGGATGTTCGGGGACGTGGCCACCTTGGACTTCGGGTCCCGGGCGAGGGCGAGCAGCGCCGCGTACGCCGCCGCCTGGAGCTGTGGGTCCTTGCCGCGAAGCTCGAGGAGGAGGACGCGCTCGGCGGTGTCGCGGACGATCTCCTCCTTGTGATCCAGGCGCGCCAGCGCGTACGGGCGGGCGCGTGCAGGGTCGATCTTCGCCAGCGCCTCGAGGGTCGTCCACTGCACGTAGACATCGGGCGCGTCGAGCCCCATCGGGAGCAGGTCTTCCCGGTAGGCGGAGAGCTTCAGCGCCGCCTCGATGAAGGTCATCCGCGTGTTCCCGTCGAGCCCGTCGCGCTGCTTGCACGCCTCGAGCACCGGCGCGAGACCGGGCTTGAAGCCGCGCTCGACGACCACCGACAGCACCGAACGGGCCAGCGGGTCCTTCGGATCGGCCACGTGTCCGATCAGCCGGGTCAGCTCTGCGTCCGTCAGCCGCGCGTTGAGTTGCTCCAGCGCAAAGATGCGCTCGGCGGGTGGCGCCGCCTCGTCGAACAGCAGCGCGCGCCAGAGCGCGACGACGTCGGGCACGTCCTTGTGGTGAACCGCCAGGTCCTGCATCACCTGAAACCGTTCGGGAGAGGTCTTGAGCTCCTCGAGCAGCGCGCCGACTGTGGCGGGCGCTCCACCGGACCGGTCGAGGACGGCGCCGGAGCCGAGGTCGATCTGCCGCTCCAGCGTCGGGCCCTGCGGCTCGTTGGGGCGGCGGTTGCCTCCCTGCGCGATGCCGACGATCAGATGACCGGCGCCCAGGTCGAAGCGCTGGCGGGTGCGCCACCAGACGCTCGAGATGCTCCGGGGAAGGTTGCGCAGCTCGCGCTCGGTGAGGAGGTCCGAGAGCCCCAGCCGGGCGCGCAGCGTCCCCCTCTCGTAGATGACGATGGCGTTCTCGCTTCCGGACTGGGCGTAGTCGTCGAAGGTGACGAGGTAGCGGCCGTCGTCGGCCACCAGCACCTCCAGCGGCAGCTGGCGGTTGAGCAGCGGGGTGCTCCACAGCTCGGCGCCCTTCGCGCCCAGCATCCGCCCGGAGGCGGCAGTGGTCCCCTTCCCGGGGACGAGGACGAAGCTGAACTTATGGTTCGACGAGACGTAGGTCTGCGGTGTCGTCGGAGGGGGCGCCCAGGAGTCGGCGCGCGCGGCCCCGGTAGCCAGCAGCATCGACAAGACCGCCGCCCGGCAGGTGACCATGCCGCCGAGCGTAGCCCCTGGACCCGAGCGGTGGGGCTAAGCTTCACCCGTGGAGCCGCCCGCCCCGTCCACGCTGGGGAAGTACCAACTGGTTCGTCGGATCGCCGTCGGCGGCATGGCCGAGGTCTTTCTCGCGAAGGTCGCCGGGCCCGGCGGCTTCGAGAAGACGGTGGTGCTCAAGCGGGTGCTGCCGCACCTCGCGGAAGACGAGCAGTTCATCGACATGTTCCGCTCCGAGGCCCGGCTGGCGTCGAAGCTGAACCACCCGAACGTCGTCTCGGTCTTCGACTTCGGCCAGGAAGGCGAGGACCTGTTCCTGGTGATGGACTTCATCGACGGGCTGACGCTGCGCGCGCTCTACCGCCGCGCCTTCGAGGCCGGCACGCCGCTGCCGTTCAACCTCGCCGCGAAGATCCTCGGCGGGGTCTGCGACGGGCTGGCTTACGCCCACGAGCTCAAGGACGCCAAGACCGGCCTGGGCCTGGACCTGATCCACCGCGACATCACCCCGGACAACGTCCTCGTCGGGCTCAACGGCGAGGTGAAGGTGGTCGACTTCGGGCTCGCCAAGTCGCGCGGGCAGCTGCACAAAAGCGGGCTGGGAGTGGTCAAAGGAAAGTACGCGTACATGTCGCCCGAGCAGCTGCGTGGCGATCCGCTGGATCGCCGGTCGGACATCTTCGCCCTCGGCATCGTCCTCTACGAGGTGCTCACCGGCACCAAGCCGTTCGCCGTGAGCGACACCCAGCGGGTGGCGCACGCGATCCTCTTCGAGCCGTTTGCGCCTGCAGCGACCCTCAGGCCCGACGTTCCGCCGGCGCTGCAGCGGATCCTCGACCGCGCCTTCGAGAAGGACCGCGACCGCCGGTACCGCGACTGTCGCGAGGTGCTCGAGGACCTCGAGGCATTCATCGCCCACATCGGCGAACCGGTGGGCCCGATTCAAGTCGCGCAGTGGGTCACCCGAATGGCTCGCCCCGAAGCGCCTACGGCTGCCGGTCTGCCTGCGCCCGCGACGCCTGCTCCCGTCAAGGTCGCGGCTCCGGCCAACTTCCCCCGGCCGCCGCCTTCGTCTCAGACCGAGCCGACCCAGATGCGGGAGTCACCGCTGCTCAGCCACGAGGCAGATCAAACGCCGCAGGTCGCCACCGGGCTGGGCGCTTCGGAGCAGACGCCGACTCCGATCGCCAGCTCGCCGTCGGGGCTCTCGCGCCTCAAGAGCGCCCTCTCCCGGTGGTTCCGCCCTTGAAGCTCAGCCGACCGGCTGGGTCGGCGACGAGTCCATGAACGTCGCGGTGGAGATCGGCATCCCCTCGCCGCGGCCGAGCCGGGTGCGGATGATCGCTCCGAGCGAGACGAAGGTGGCGGCGGACATCAGCAGCGGGCCGAGCACCGGGATCCGCGCCACCAGCAGCATCGACACCAGCCCGACCGCCAGCGCGATCGCCTGGGTGCGGCGCAGCCTCGCCACCGGGATCCGGGCGCCGATGAGGTTGGCGACCGCGACCAGCCCGGCGAGGGTGCAGACGCCGGCGAGCATCCAGAAGGCGAGCGCGACCGGGATCCCGATCAGGGTGATCACCAGGAACAGCGTCAGCGGCACCGAGCAGAGCAGGGCGAGCGCCCCGGCGAACCCGTTCTTCACCGGCGCCGCCTGCATCTCGGACTCGATCATCTTCATCCGGCCCGGGGCGAACATCATCAGCAGGAAGCCGACCCCGAAGAGCACCGCGAACTGGGCGAAGAAGGCCGCCACCGCCGAGCCTTCTTTCTGCGCGTTCGACTCCAGGTGGGGGTGCGCCGCGGCTTGCACCGCCTTGGTCGCCATCACCGAGCCCAGGCCCGAGCCGCCGAACGAGACCTCTTCGCCCTTCACCCGCGCGCCCTCGGCCTTGGTCACCTTGCCGCCGAAGGACACCGCGTCGCCGTCGACCCGGGAGTTTTCCTCGAGCACCACGTCGCCGCCGAAAGAGACGACGTCACCGTCGACGTGGGCGTCGCGCTCGACCGTCACCGCGCCGCCGTAGCTGATCGCGCTGTCCACGTGCTCGCCGGCCTTCACCGTCACCGGCCCGTTCATGCTCACCCGATCGTCCTTCGACCCGGCGTGCGCCTTCGCCTCATCGATGCGAGCGCGCGCCTGCTCCTTCGCCGCCTCGGCCTCTTCCTTCTTCGCGTCGCGCAGGTCGTCGGCCTTCTCGCGAAGGGCCTCGGCCTCGTCCCGCAGCTGCTCGGCGTGCTCGCGCAGACGCTCGGCCTCGGTCTGGGCTTCGTCTGGCGTCGCCGGCGGAACCGGGTGGAGCATCGGCATCGGAGGCATCGGAGGCACCGGGGCGACTGGCGGCACGGGGGCCACCGGAGGCGCCGGGGCGACCGCGGCCGCTTCGGCCCTCGGCTTGACCACCCACAGCTTGCCCTCGTGCTTCAGCTGCAGGTCGTACGCCTTGGCCACCGAGGCGAGCGCCTCTTCGGCGGTGACGTCCTTCAAGTAGACCTCGGCGTCGGCGTCGAGATCGCCGGTGGCGATCAGGTTGAGGCCGCCCTTGTGGGCCACCTCGCGCAGGGCCTCGCGCAGCGGGCCGTGGAACTCGACGGTGATCGACGCAGGAGCCGCGGTGAGTGTCGCCAGGAGGATGAGAGAGATCACGAGACCACCTTCGCTTCAGTCAGAGGGTTGTGAACCACGCGCTTGAAGGCCAGCAGACACCCCGCCAGCGTCAACCCCAGCCCCGCCGTCAGCGGCAGCGCCGCCGTCCGCCACACCGCCTGGAGCGCGCTGCCCAGGCCAATCGCCGTCTCCCTCAGCCGCAGGACCAGCTGGGTGAAGTGGAGCCCGATGCTGCCGACGCCGTCGCCGGTGGCGGAGAGCGCGAGCCCGGTGGCGAAGAGCGCGGTGGCGACGATGCCCGCGGCGACCAGCATCTCACCCCGGGCCGGCGCGCGGGCCGGCGCGTTGGCGACCTTCGCCATCACCGCGTGGACGAAGTCGGGCGGGGGCAGGGGGTCG
>JAYVRT010000742.1:0-4280 GCA_043776025.1 Archangiaceae bacterium
CGAACCTTCGAAGGGCTTTCACCCTTAACGGTTTTCAAGACCGCCGCCTTCAGCCACTCGGCCACTGCTCCATCGACTGCTGACCGACGCGCCCCCACCTCAACGCTGACGGTGAAGAGGTGCGCTGGCTAGCACGGGATTTTGCGTAAAGCCAAGGGGATCAATCTGTGAAGTGGACGATCACGTTGTTGTCGCCCACCACCCAGATGTCGTCCGGGGCGGTCGCCCCAAGCGCCCGGAAGGAGGCCGACCCGGCGGCAGCGAGGTCGACCCAGAAGTCGGTGGTCGTCCCCCCGTCGGGTTTCAGCGAGCCCACGTACCGGTGGACCTTCTGGCCAGTGTCAGCAAGGACGGCAGAATTGCGTCCAAACGCGGCCAACCCCGAGAAGGCCACATTGCCGGGGTTGGGGCCGCTGAGCAGCGTGAAGGCCGCGCCGTCCCACGAGAACAGCGCCTGGTTTCCACCGCCGAGGTAGCCCAGGGTAGGGCCGGCCATCGCGGAGGAGTAGAGGACGAGGTTGCCGAAGCCGGGCGCCGGGACTTGTTGGGTGAAGAAGCCGCCGTCGACCTCGAGGTGGGCGAGCAGGTATTGGCCCCCCCGTGAGCCGCCCGCGATCGCGTTGTCGCGGTTCCAGGCGGCGACGGTGTTGAGGGTGCCCCCTCCGAGGTTCCAGGTGCGGTCGAGCAAGGCCCCGCCGCCATCGGTCTTGTTGAGCTCCGCGAGCCGGTAGACGTGCCCATCGTCGGTGGCAGCGAAGATGCTGATTCCGGCGTCGCTGTTGGTGACACCCGACATCGAGACCACCGCGTTGCCGGTGTCGAACCAGGTCTCGATGCAGCCGCCATCGGGCTCGAGCCGGTCGACGTGGTTCCCCTCACCCAGGTACAGCCGGCCCGAGGGCGCCGCCCAGGCCGCCTTGAACTGGCCGTGGCACCGCTGGGTGAAGTTGAAGAACCCACCGTCGCCGAAGCCGGGCGAATAGAAGCCGGAGTCGACGACCCCGCCGTCGGATCCGCCGTCGTCCGGCCCGGCATCGACCGGGGCAGTGCCCACCGCCGGCTCGAACGCGCGCAGCAGGATCCCGTCGTTGTCGCCGACGACCCAGGTGAAGCCGCGGCCAAACGGGGCCACTGCCTTCCAGTGGGTGCCCAAGGGCGTCGGGTACACCTTGAAGCCCTTGAGGCCGGCGTCGAGGCAGACCTCCATCGTCGCCAGGTTGCAGTCGTTGTCCTTGCCGTCGCAGAGCTCCGGCGCCCCGGCGTAAATGAAGCGGTTCTCGTCGTCGCAGTCGTCGCCGTTGGGCACCCGGCCCACCTCGGGCTTGACGCAAGCGAGGATCGCCACCGCGTTCGCGCCGCCGTGCCCGTCGCCGTCGCCGTCCACGTACCAGTAGACGGGCGTCGGCGAGGCACAGACGGCCACCCCGGCATCGCCGCACTCCAGCGCCCCGGGGCAGGCGTTGCCCGCGTCGCAGACCTCTCCCAGGTGAAGCCCGTCGTCGACCCCGCCGTAGCAGTCGTCATCGAGCCCGTTGCACAGCTCGACCGCGCCCGGGTGCACCGTCGGCCGCGCGTCGTCGCAGTCGCCGGCGTCGAGCGTGTAACCGGGCGGCTGCTCGCAGGCGGTCTGGCCCGCGTCGAGTGAGGTGTTGCCCCAGGCATCGCCATCGAGGTCCCGGTAGAACAGGGTCTGGGGCAGGCCCTCGTCGCGCACGTCGTTGCAGTTGTCGTCGAGGCCGTTGCACCGCTCGACCGCGCCGGGGTGGATCTCCGCCCGGGTGTCGTCGCAGTCCGAGCCCGCCAGCTGGCCGTCGGTGAACGCGCCCTTGGAGTCGGCGTAGGTGTCGTCGTCGACATCCCGCACCGACACCGACAGCTCCAGCGTCGGGGCCGGCCGCCCGGCCATCGCCTGCGTCGACTTTTTCCACACCAGGCCCCCGTCGCAGCCGCGCTCGTAGGCTTCGACGCCGACCTCGATCGCGTCGCCATCGGCGAGCTTCGGCAGCACCCCGATCGTCTTCGTCGCCAGGTGGGGCAGCGCGTCGAACCGCACCCATTGGGCCTGGGCCGGCTTGCCCACCGGAGCCGCCGTCACCTGCAGACAGGCCTGGCGCGGTCCGGCGTAGCTGACCACCACCCGCAGCCCCGTCTCCGGTGGCTTGCACCCGGCCCCCAACACGACGAAGAGCAGCCACGCCCGCCCCCAGCCCGCGGGGAAGCTGAGCGGGGCGCGGGTCACGGCTTGAGCTCGGCCAGCCCGCCGACGTACGGCTGGAGCGCCTGGGGAATCGCCACCGAGCCATCTTCGCGCTGCCCGTTCTCGAGGATTGCCACCAGCGTCCGGCCCACCGCCAGGCCCGAGCCGTTGAGGGTGTGGAGCAGCTGCGGCTTGTCGCCCTTCGCCGGGCGCCACCGGATCTTCGCCCGCCGCGCCTGGAAGTCGCCGAACGACGAGCAGCTGGAAATTTCCCGGTAGGCGTTCTGGCCCGGCAGCCAGACCTCGAGGTCGTAGGTCTTCTCCGAGGTGAAGCCCAGGTCGCCGGTGCACAGCAGCACCACCCGGTAGTGCAGCCCCAGCTTCTCGAGGATCCGGCCCGCGTCGGCGGTGAGGGCCTCCAGTTCCAACTGAGAGTCCTGCGGGCGGACGAACTTCACCAGCTCGACCTTGTGGAACTGGTGCATCCGGATGAGGCCGCGGGTGTCCTTGCCCGCCGCCCCCGCCTCGGCGCGGAAGCACGGAGAGAAGGCGCAGTACTTCTTCGGCAGCTCCTCTGCCTCGAGGATCTCGTCCCGGTGGTAGTTGGTGACCGGGACCTCGGCGGTGGGAATGAGGAACAGCTCGAGCTCGCCCGCGGTCTTGAAGGCGTCCTCCTCGAACTTCGGCAGCTGGCCGGTGCCGGTCATCGAGGCGCGGTTGACCAGGTAGGGCGGGAGGATCTCCTCGTAGCCCCGGGGGGTGTGCTGGTCGATCATGAAGCTGATCAGCCCGCGCTCGAGCTTCGCCAGGTTCCCTTTGAGAAAGGCGAACCGGCTGCCGGAGACCTTCGCCGCCCGCTCGAAGTCGAGCAGTCCCAGCTTCTCGCCCAGCTCGAAGTGCTGCTTCGGGGTGAAGAGGAACTTTGGCTGCTCACCCCAGGTGCGGACCACTGCGTTGTCCGCCTCGGACTTGCCGGTGGGCACCGAGGAGTGGGGGATGTTGGGCACCGACTCCAGCAGGTCGTCGATCGCCTTCTCCACCTGTTCGAGCCGCGCGACTTTTTCCTTGAGCTGCGCGCCGAGCTCCTTGAGCGCCGGCCGCCGGGCCTCGTGGGCCGCGGGGTCGGTCTTGCGCAGCGACATCATCTCTTCGTTGGCGACCTTGTTCTTCGCGTCGAGCGCTTCCTTTTCGATGTTGATCGTCCGCCGTTCGGCGAACAGCGCCTTGAACTGACTCAGATCGAGCGCGCCTCCCCGATCGGCGAGGCGGGCCACCACTGCGTCAAAGTTCTTCGCGACTTCCCGTTTGTCGAGCATCACTTCTCCTTCAGGTAGTCGATCTCGTCTTCGATCTCCTTCTTGTTGTCGGCGTCTGGGCGTTTTTGGAGGTAGTGCTCGAACGCCGCGGCTGATTCGCTCTTCAGCTTCTTCTCTTTGTACGCGTAGCCGAGCGACATCCAGACCTGGGCGTTGTCCGGCTCGACCGCGGTCGCCTTCTTATAGAGGGTGATTGCCTGGTCCCACTTCTTGCGCTCGCCGTAGGCGACGCCGAGCTTGTAGTAGACCGGTTTTAGATCCGGGTCGGCCTTGAGCGCCTTCTCATAGGTGGCGATCGCGCGGTCCCACTCCTCCGACTGGGTGTAGGCGTCGCCGATCGCCGCTTGCACCGCGCTGCGGTTGGGGTCCGTCTCCAGCGCGCGCTGGAAGTACTGCACCGCTTTCTTCACGTCATTGCGCTCGAGGTAGACGTGGCCGAGCGCCTCGAGGGTGTCGGTGTACTTCGAGTCGAGCTCGAGCGCCGCCTTCCATTCATCGACGGCCTCCGAGGTCTTCTTCGCGTCGAGGTAGATCCGTCCCATCCAGTAGCGGAACTCGGGTCGCCGGGGCTGGAGATCGAGCGCCTTCTTCATGTGCTCGATCGCTCCGGTGTGCTCCGCCTTCAGGTTCTGCACCTTCGCCAGGTAATAGTTGGCCTCGGGGTTCGAAGGCTCGCTGGTGAGCGCGGCCATCAAGGTGCCGGTGGCGCCGGCGAGATCCTTGCGCTCGAGCTGCACCGCGCCGAGGGTGACGGCAATGTTGGTATT
>JAYVRT010000743.1:0-4280 GCA_043776025.1 Archangiaceae bacterium
GCTTCCATTGGCCGTGCTCCCAGACGAGCCATGGCGTGGCGTTGTCTTTCGCGGCGAGCTCGGGCTGGGTCGTCAACCGCCGCAGCACCAATGACAGCAGCCAGGACTTCGCTTTGGGCTTCTGCTCGGTCATTGAAGGTCTCGACCCCGCCTCGAGTCTCGCGTCAGCTAGTACAGCTTCGAGGTGCGCGCCGCGCCGGTGTAGTCGAAGAACACCGTCTTCAGCTGGGTGAAGAACTCGCCGCCTTCTTCAGCCATCTCGCGCTCGCCGACGCCGGTCGATTTCCAGCCGCCGAACGGCAGCTGCGCTTCGCCGCCGACGGTCGGGTTGTTGACGTGGACCATTCCCACCTCGGAGCGCTCGACGAACTTCATCGCGGTGTTGGCGTCGCGCGTGTAGATGCTCGACGAGAGGCCGAACTCCACCGCGTTCGCCGCCTGGAGCGCTTCCTCGAAGTCGCCGACCTCGACGATCGCGATCACCGGGCCGAAGACCTCTTCCTGGTGCAGCCGGTGCCCGACCTTCACCCCGGAGAAGATGGTCGGCTCGAGGTAGAAGCCCTTGGCGAACGCGCCGCTCTCGAGCTTGTTGCCGCCGGTGAGCAGCTTCGCGCCCTCGGCGAGGCCGTACTGGATGTAGTCGAGGTCGGTCTTCAGCTGCGCCTCGTCGACCGCCGGGCCCATGTCGATGCCGGCGTCGAGGCCATTGCCGACCTTCAGCTTCTTCGCGCCCGCCACCAGCAGCTCGGTGAGCCGCGGGGCGATGCCCTTCTGCACCACCACCCGCGAGGTCGCGGTGCAGCGCTGGCCGGTGGAGCCGAACGCACCCTGGAGGATGCCCACCGCCGCCAGCTCGAGGTCGGCGTCGTCCATCACCACCACCGGGTTCTTCCCGCCCATCTCGGCGGTGACGCGGATGCCGCGCTTCGCCGCGCGCTGGTTGAGCGCCAGGCCGATGCTGTTGCTGCCGGTGAAGCTGACGGCCTGGACATCCTTGTGGTCGACCAGGGTGTTACCCACCGCGCCGCCAGGGCCGGTGACGAGGTTGAAGACGCCCTTGGGGCAGCCCGCGTCGTGCATCACCTGGGCAATCATCGCCGCGGTGCCGGGGGTGTTCGAGGCGGGCTTGAGCACCACGGTGTTTCCGGTGACCAGCGCCGGCGCCGACTTCCACGCCGGAATCGCGAAGGGGAAGTTCCAGGGAGTGATCAGCGCGACCACGCCCAGCGGCTGACGCAGGGTGAAGGTCAGCGTCTGCTTGCTCTCCGAGGGCAGCGTCTTGCCGTGCATCCGGAAGCCTTCGCCCGAATAGAACTCGAAGAGGGCGATGCCCTTGTTCACCTCGCCCTTCGATTCGGCGAACGTCTTGCCTTCTTCGCGGCAGAGGGTCCGGGCGAAGTCGTCGATGCGGGTGCGGAAGAGCTCGGCGGCGCGGGCGAGGATCCGGCCGCGCGCGGGCCCGGGCATCGCTGCCCAGCCGGGCGCGGCGGCCTTGGCGGCGGCGACGGCGTCGAGGGCGTCTTTCTCTGAGGAGACCGGGTATTGGCCGAGCACGTCGTCGAGGTTGGCCGGGCTGCGGTTGGGCGCCCAGGTGCCGGTGGTCGGGGCGGTCCACTCTCCCCCGATGAAGTTGTTCACCTTCGTCGTCGCAGTGTTCGCGGTCATGCCGCGCTTCTTACCGAGAACCGGACGCAGAGCCCATAGCTACCGGCAGGGCAGCAGCCGCACCTGGCCGACGCCGTCCGCCGTGAGGCCCAGCTTGCCTGCCGCCGCCTCGGAGAGGTCGATCAGCCGCCCGGCGACGAACGGGCCGCGGTCGTTGATTCGGACCTCCACCGACTTACCGGAGCTGATCAGCTCGACCTTCACGCAGGTGCCGAAGGGCAGGGTGCGGTGCGCCGCGGTGAGCGCCGCCGGGTCGAACAGCTCGCCGTTCGCGGTGGGGTGGCCCGCGAACTGCTGCCCGTACCAGGAGGCAACCCCTTCGCCGAGGCTGGGCGCGTCGGCCGGTGCTTCGGGCGCCACGGGTGTCGGCCGCACCTCGCGCGCGCAGGCGGCGCAGAGCAAGAGTGCAACGCTGAGGCGGGCAGTCAAGCGCCGATGATGGTCTGGTCCTCGTCCCGGCGCCAGACGCCCCGGCAGCGCGCTGCGATGCGCGCGCGACACTCAGCCCCGAATTCCCCGGCGACACGTGGCGCTGCGCACCTGCCTTCGAGAGCGGCGGGAAAGCCCGAGCGCCAGGCGCACCGAAGGGTGATCGCCCAGAGGTGCGGAATCCGCTCGTTCTAACGATCACCCCTGGAGCTCCCCGGGCGCTGGGGCCGGCGCGGCTCCGCAGCGCGGCACGACTGAACGACGCTGGCCTGCCTGCGACGAGCGGCGGGAACCCCCCACCGTTTCGTGCCGTGGGCCCGACGCGCGCCCCGACGGCGGCGACCGCGCGGACTACGCGCGGACTTCCGGAGCGCCCTGTTGGCCCCACGCCTTGTCCTTGAGGAACGCCGCCAGCGCCGGGTAGAGCGCCTGGGAGGCCTTGCTGCCCACGACCGCGCCGACGTGGCCGCCGGGCACCCGAACCACCTCCCGCACCTTCGAGCTGGCCGCGGCGTTGAGCGCGACCGCCGCGTTCGGCGGGCAGATCGCGTCCCGTTCGGCGGCGATGGTGAGCAGCGGGCATTGCAGCTCCGACAGCCGCACTGCCTTGCCGGCGATGCGGTGGGTGCCCTTCACCAGCGCGTTCTGCTGATACAGCTCGGTGATGTAGGTCTGGTAGGCGGCGGCGGGGAAGGAGACGTTGTCTCCCGCCCAGGCCTCGAGGGCGTCGAAGCCGGCACGGAACGCCGGGTCGAGGCCGCGGTCGAGCAGCGTCACCGCCTTCGCCAGCGCGGCGGTGGGTCGAAGCAGGGTGAAGCCGGCCTGCATCTGGTGCGGTGCAACATTGCCCGCCTCGGCGATCGCCTCGACGTCGAACCAGCGGGGGTTGGTCTGGTGGCCAAGGAAGCCGGCCTCGGAGAAGTCGAACGGGCCGAGGAGGTTGATGAAGCTGGCCAGCTGCTTTGGGTGCAGCGCAGCATAGATGCCGGCGACGGTCGCGCCCATGCAGTAGCCGAGCATCGAGAGCCGTTCGGCCCCGGTCTCGCGCAGCACCCGGCGCACCATCCGCCCCAGGCGCGCCTGGACGTCGTCCCAGGTGAGGTAGCGGTCCTCGTCTTCGGGGGCGCCCCAGTCGAGCAGGTAGACGTCGAGCCCGGCCTTCACCAGCGCGTCGGCGACGGAGAACCCCGGCCGCAGGTCGAGCACGTACCAGCGGTTGATCATCGAGGGCACCAGCAGCACCGGCGCGGCCTTCACCGGGGTCACGCCCTCGGCCGGCCGGAAGCGGTACAGCTGCGCCGTGCCGTCGCGCAGCAAGGTGTCTCTGGGGGTAGCGGCGAGCTGCATCGATTGAATCCTCGAGCGGAAAGGAACCGACAGGCCCGCTCCGTCTTGGAGCAGGCCCGCCGGGTACGGACAGTTCAACGGCCGAAGAACTCCATCGCCTTCTTCGAGCCGTCGAGCGTCAGCTGGCGCCACTCGGCGGACAGGTCGCTGAAGTACTTCACCGAGTTCTTCGCCAGCTCGCTGCTGTCGTTGATCGACTGGTTGGTCGCCTCGAACCACTTGGTCTGCATCTTCGCCGCCTCATCGAGCATCTGCCCGAGGCGGTTCAACTGCTCATCGCTCGCCTTCTTGAAGACATCCATTCCGGGCAGCGCGACGACCTTCTCGTGTTTCTCAGCCATGTGTTCATCCCTGGTAGCTGCCAGCCGTTCATCGACCAGCGCGGCCCAAGGGTAGACATCTTTCAGTCAGCGTCAAGCAAAAATGTTGCACTGCAACATAAACGGCCTCATTTCCGCTTCTTCCGCAGCGACCGCTTCAGCTCGTCGAGCTCGCGCTTGAGGCTCTCGACGTCGGCCGCGGGAGCCGCCGGGGCCGGGGCGGGAGCCGCCGGCGCCGCGCCGCCGCCGAAGCCGCGGAAGAAGCTGTTGGACGAGAAGGGGTTGAAGCCGGCGAACGGGTTGAACGCCTGGGCGCCCTGCTTGGCCTGCAGGTACATCTCGAGGGCGAAGGTGACGTAGCGGCCGAGGAACTCCGCCAGCGCGTCGTCTCCGAGGCGAATCAGCTGGTGGAGGAGCGGCACCGGCAGCAGGTGGCCCGCCCGCCGGCCATCGATGATCACCTGGGTCAGGGTCGCCTGGGTGAGGTCCTCGCCGGTCTTGGCATCGACGATGGTCGCG
>JAYVRT010000744.1:0-4257 GCA_043776025.1 Archangiaceae bacterium
AACGCGCTGGTGGACATCGGCGCCGCGGGCCCGCTCGCCGGGCTGTTGATCGCCATTCCCCTCTTCGCGGTCGGCCTCAAGCTGTGCGCGGTGGTCGACGCGCCCGAGACCGGCCCCTTCTTCCCCGGGCAGATGTCGCTGTGGTCGCTGGTGCCGCGGCTGCCGAGGCTGTGGCTGCTGCTGTTCGGCGACGGCCAGGAGGTGACCCGCGTCTCCCAGGTCTTCGGCGACAACCTGCTGACCTGGGCGATGCAGCAGTGGGCGGTGGGCCCCCTGCCGCCGGGCAAGGACCTCGCTGCGCACCCGGTGTTGATCGCCGCCTGGTTCGGGATGCTGGTGACGATGTTGAACCTGATGCCGATTGGGCAGCTCGACGCGGGGCACCTCACCTTCGCCTGGTTCGGCCCGAGGGCGATCACCATCGGCAAGGCGATGGCGCTGGTGTTGGTGCTGATGGTCATCTTCTGCAGCTGGACCTGGGTGGTGTGGCTGGCGGTGACGACGAAGCTGGTCGGCTTCCGCCACCCCCCGGTGATGCTGCCTGACGAGCCGCTCTCGGCGGGACGAAAGGCCGTGTGCGCGATTTGTTTCGTACTATCCATTCTGACGCTGATGCCGACGCCCGTGGGAGTGAGCTTCTGAAGTACCTGTGTCCGCACTGTGAGCGGCTCGTCGAGATGCGCGACTTTCGCATCGAGGGCGGCGCCCTGGTGCTGCCTTGCCCCGCGTGTCACACCTCGGCGCGCGTCAGCGCCCCCTCGGGGTCGATGGCGCTGGTGCCGCTGGCCCCGGTGACGTCCAGCGGCGAACGGCCCGCGCTCCAGCTGACGTCGTTTCCCGGTGCGTCGAACGTGGTGGCGCTGCGGACCCCCGGCGTCGAGGCGATTCAGACGGCCGCCGAGGCGGCGCGCGGCCAGCCGTTCGCGATCCCCGACGGCCGCTGCCCCAAGTGCATCTCCCCCCGCGCCGCGGACGCCGCCGCCTGCCCTTACTGCGGCCTGACCTTCGCCCGCTTCGACGCGAAGGACGTCGAGCCGCCGCAGTGGCTGCAACTCGAATGGGTGAAGCTGCTGTCCCGCTGGGACGACGAAGAGGGCCACGCCGCGCTCCGCCAGCGGGCGATGCAAGAGCAGGAACTGGCGACGCTGGGCCGCCTCTACCGGCTGCGGCTCACCGCGCACGCCGAGGATCCGATTTCCCTGCGCGGCCGCGACGAGGTGGTGCGGCTGGCGCTGGTGCGCGGCCCGCCGCCCAGCCGGCCTTCGGAGGTCAGCCCGAAGGTGAAGTACGTGCTGGTGGTCGGCTTTCTGCTCGTCTGCCTCACCTTCCTCGTGTTGATGGCGCGCCGAATGCTCGCCGAGCCCGGGTGAAGGCGCAGCACCTCGACGTCGAAGCACTGCTCGGAGTCCGCGGGGCGTTGTCGGCGGCGATGCCCCAGTTCGAGCTGCGGCCAGCGCAGGTGGCGCTCGCCCGCGCGGTAGAGACCGCCCTGCGCGAGGGGACCCACCTCGTCGCCGAGGCCGGCACCGGCACCGGCAAGACGCTCGCCTACCTCGTGCCCGCGGTGCTCTCGGGGAAGAAGGTGATCATCTCCACCGCGACGCGGAACCTGCAGGATCAAATCTTCTTCAAGGACATCCCCCTGCTGCGCGAGGGGGTCGGCCTCCCCTTCGACGCGGCGCTGCTGAAGGGGCGGGCCAACTACCTGTGCGGCTACCGCTTCGAGGCCTTCGAGCGCGCCCCGCTGTTCGCCTCGCCGGACGACGCCAACCACTTCACCGCGCTGCGCGGGTGGGCGATGACGACGCAGACCGGCGACCGCAGCGAGTCACAGCTGCCCGACGACTGGCCCAGCTGGTCGCTGCTCTCCACGACCTCCGACAACTGCCTGGGGGGAAAGTGCCCGCTCTACGAGAGCTGCTTCGTCACCCGGGCCCGGCGCGCCGCCGAGGCCGCCCAGGTGGTGGTGGTGAACCACGCGCTGTTCTTCGCCGACCTGGCGCTGAGGGCGCGGGGAGGCGAGGAGGGCCTGAGGGTGTTGCCCCGCTACGACGCGGTGCTCTTCGACGAGGCGCACGCGCTCGAGGACGTGGCGACCGAGCACTTCAGCGTCGGCGTCTCCAGCGGGGCGCTGCTGACGCTGGGCAGCGACGCGGTGAAGCACCGGGGCAGCCTGAGCGCGCTCGGCCTGAAGCTGCGCGACGCGGCGCACGGCTTCTTCAAGGACGTCCAGCACGCCTTCTACGGCGAGCTGCGCGACCGCGACGGGGGCGACGTCCGCCTCGACGCCGCCCGGCTCGCGCCGCTGCAGCCGAAGGCGAAGGTGCTGCTGCAGACGCTGGGGGCGCTGGCGGCGATGACCTCTGATGGCGAGCCCGAGCTGCAGGCGCTGCACCGCCGCGCCACCGAGGCCGCGGGCCAGCTCGACTTCCTGCTGCGCGCCGACGAGCCGAGCCACGTCTTCTGGGCCCAGCACCGGGGCCGGTCGACCTCGCTGCGGGGCGCGCCGATCGACATCGGGCCGACGCTCGCCAAGCGCCTCTACGCGGCGGTGGACACGGTGGTCTTCACCTCGGCGACGCTCTGCGCGCCCGCGGCACAGGGGCAGGCCAGCAGCTTCGACTTCGCGATCGAGCGCTTCGGCCTTCGGGGCCGCGCCTACCAGAGCCTCAAGCTCGACTCTCCCTTCGACTGGCAGAGCCAGGCCGGCCTCTACCTGCCGCCCGACCTGCCCGAGCCGTCGGCGCCCGGCTTCCTCGACGCCGCCGAGCTCGAGGTCGAACAGCTGCTCGAGCTCACCGGCGGGCGCGCCTTCATCCTCTTCACCAGCCTCAAGGCGATGGAGGCGATGCATGCCCGGCTCGCCCCGCGCTTGCCCGGGCAGGTGTTGCTGCAAGGCGAGCGGCCGCGCCGGGCGCTGCTCGAGGCGTTCGTCGCGCAGCCGAGCGTGCTCTTCGCCTCGCAGAGCTTCTGGGAAGGCGTCGACGTGCCGGGCGACGCGCTCTCGTTGGTGATCATCGACAAGCTGCCGTTCGCGCCGCCCAACGAGCCGCTCACCGCGGCGCGGATCGAAGCGGTGCGGGCGCGGGGCGGCGAGCCGTTCGACGGCTTCCAGGTCCCCGAGGCGGCGCTGGCGTTGCGGCAGGGGTTCGGGCGGCTGATCCGCACCCGCACCGACCGGGGCGTGGTGGCGTTGCTCGACGTGCGGGTGACGAAGAAGCGCTACGGGAAGGCGCTGCTCGACGCGCTGCCGCCGGCGCGGCGCTTCACCCGGTTCGAGGACGTGGCGAGGTGGTACCGCGGGGACTGGAGTTAGAGCTCGCGGCTCATCAGCAGCCGCAGCTTGCCGCTCTTCTTGCTCACCACGGTGGCGACGGTGGTGAAGCCGGCCTTGCGGTAGAAGGACACGGCCGGCGCGTTCGCGGGGTCGACCCGGAGCGCCAGCGTCTTGCGGTTCATGTCCCGCGCGACCTCGAGCGACCGGTTGAGCAGCAGGGTGCCGACGCCGCGCTTCTGCAGCGAGGGGCTGACGACGATGTTCCGCATGTACGCGGCGCCCGGGACCGGGCCGTCGCGCTCGATGGTGACGTAGCCGACGAGGCTGGAGTTGAGCTTGCCGACCTGGATGAAGGGCCGCAGCTTGGTGAGCGCCTCGAGGCTCTCCTCCGTCTTTTCCTTGCGGTCCTTCCACGGAATCGAGCCGGCGCGGAGCGCGGCGAGGGGCGCCATGTCTTCATCCGTCGGCGTCGCGAACTTCAGCTGCCCGGTGAGGTCGGTGGGCAGTTGGGCGACGTCGAGCGGCGGAAGGGGTTTGTTGGTGTCCTGATTCGTCGTCGTCGTCGTCATTCGACCTCCTCGAGGTGTTCGGCGGCGGCCCAAAAGAAGCTTCATCCTGATCCTAACCCCGAATGACAAACGCCACACAGGTTCCTTTGCTTCCCTGTCGCACCTTTCCATTCACAGCGGCGCGCCCGAAATTCTTAGAACTTCGTTCTTTCAGCCTTACCGCCCGAGGTGCAAATTACACCCTTGTGCAACTGAATCACGCCCAGCGAGAGCTGACGGTCAAGATCGTCTATTACGGCCCCGGCCTCTCGGGGAAGACGACCAACCTTCAGATGATCCACCAGCGGACCCTGACCGACGTCCGGGGCCGGCTGCTGACGGTCGAGACCCACGACGACCGGACCCTGTTCTTCGACCTGCTGCCGGTCTTCTTCAACACCGCGGCCGGCTTCAAGGTGAAGGTGAAGCTCT
>JAYVRT010000745.1:0-4255 GCA_043776025.1 Archangiaceae bacterium
GCACCAACTCGGCGATGTCACCCTGGCAGGAAAAGCCCTGGAGGACGATGAACTGGTGGTCGGAGAACTCCTCGATCTTCGGCCGTTGGTCGAGCTGGAGCGTGTCTTCGATCGCGAGCCGGTGCAGGCCGTAGCGCTTGCCCAGCCGTTCCATCAGCTCGAGTGTCGGCTCGGCGACGTCGGCCCACTTGAAGCCGGGCGCATCGAGCAGTTCCTCGCCGCCGGACTTCGCTGTGCCCGTCCGGGGGTCGTAAACGCGGACTCGAATCATTTGCCCAAATCGTAGGTCCGAATCCTCTACACTGCGCCGGCTTTGTCGTCGCTGCCCATGCGTCTCTCCAGCCTGTTGGACGCCTCTGGGGGAGGGGTCTACGTCGAGCCCTTGCGGGCGGTTTACGACGCGGGCGCGGCCGCGATCGAGGCGCTCGGGGAACTCGAGCTGATCCGTTACGACGACGCGCCCACCGACGCGTCCGCCGACCTGTCGCTGTGGGAGGAGATGGCCCCGATTCTCGGCAGCACCATCGCCGCGGTGAACTCGCTGCTCGCCGAGATGGAGGTCCGCTTCCCCAGCACCTTCATCCCTCCGGACCTCACCCACGCCCGCATTCACCACGCGATCCAGCAAGCGGCCAGTGAGCTGCGCACCGACGTCACCAACTTCGGGATGCGGGTGCGCGACCCGGCGGTGGTGGGCGATCGCTGGAACCTCGTCTCCGAGCTGCAGAGCTTTCGCTACAGCACCCGAAACCGGATCGGCGGAATGGTCTTCGACACCGCCTCGGTGCTCGGGGAGTGCCGGCGGGCCGAGGTCGACCCGGGCTACGGCGAGGAGCTCGCCCACGCGCTGGCGATCCGCAGCGCGACCACCGAGCTGCGCCGCTCGCTCAAGGCCCGGCTGAAGAGCATCGCCGACAGCGAGGCGGGCGATGTGGAGTGGAACGCGCAGCAGTTGGTGCGCGAGCTCAAGGAGTTCGGAGGCGCCAAGGCCTGGGTGTTTCTGCGCGCCCAGGACAAGAGGCGGATCCTCGAGTTTCGCCACAACGTCGAGGCGATCAGCCGCCGGGAGCTGACGAAGAAGGAGCTTGGCCAGGCGATGGTGCCCTTCGTCGAGTTCGTCAAAGAGTTCCGGTTGATCAACAAGCGCGACCTGTTGATGCAGCACGATCGCGAGGTGGTCGCGGCCTGCGGTGTCGCGGTCGAGCGGGTGCTGACGCTGATCAACGAGGGGCGCACCGATGAGTCGGTGATGCACCTGAAGAAGATTCTCGCCTACGCCCGTTCGGTGTACGGCCGGAAGTCGGACTTCGACCAGTGGCTGCGGGCGATGGGCGAAGGCCAGTTCGCGCCCGCCGACGTCCCCGCCGCGTGCGAGCAGTTCCTCGGGCTGCTGTCCGGGCTGGAGCTGTATTGAGCGTGCCGGCGGGAAGCTTGAGGCCGCTCGCCCAGGCCCCGCTGGCCCGGGTGCGCGCGGTGTTCGCCGACGTCGACGGGACCCTGACCCAGGACGGGCGGATCACCAGCACCGTGCTGCGCGCGATCGAGTGGCTCGTCGCCCACGAGGTGAAGCTGGTGCTGGTCAGCGGGCGCCCTTCGGGCTGGGGCGAGTGCTGGGCCCGCGAGCTCCCGGTGGCGGGGGTGATCGTCGAGAACGGCGGGCTCTACTTCGCGCCCCGCCGCGGCCGCCTAAGGCGCGTGTTTGCTCAAGGCGAGGCGGTGCGGAAGAAGAACCGGAGGCGCCTGCAGCGGGTGGTGGCCGCGGCGATCAAGACGGTGAAGGGCGCGCGGCTCTCCAGCGACTCGGCGGCCACCGAAGTCGACCTGGCGATCGACTGTGCCGAGGACGCCGACCTCGGGCCGGGCGCCGCCGATCGCCTCGAGGCCTTCCTCCATTCGCGCGGGGTCAGGGCGGTGCGCTCTTCGGTGCACGTCAACTGTTGGATTGGCAGCTTCGACAAGCGCTCGATGGTGAGGGCCTTCATCAAGAACGAGTGGAAGCTGAAGCTCAAGGCCGACGATCGCCGCTTCGTCTACGTCGGCGATTCGTACAACGACGCGCCGATGTTCGACGCCTTCTCGCTGTCGGTGGGAGTCGCCAACGTGCTCGACGTGCTCGATCAGCTGACCGCGCGTCCGAAGTTCGTCACCCGGGCGCGCGAAGGGCGGGGCTTCTGCGAGCTGGTGGACGCGATCGCGAGGGCGCGCCGATGAGCAGCGCGCTGATTCGCCTCGAGCTCAAGCCGGGCCTGGGCCGCCATCTCAAGGCCGGGCACCCCTGGGTCTTCAAGCGCGGGCTGGAGCAGGTGCCGAAGATCCCGCCGGGCAGCGTCGTCGACCTCACCGAGGGCGGCCGGTTCATGGCGCGCGGTTACTACGACCCGCTCTCCGCGATCGCGGTGCGGATCCTTACCCGGGAGCCGAGCGAGGTGATCGACGCCGCGTTCTTCGAGCGCAAGGTGAAGCAGGCCTGGGACGCGCGGCAGGCGCTGATCGACTTGCACGACACCGACTCGTTCCGCGTGGTGCACGGCGAGGGCGATGGCTTGCCGGGCGTGGTCGTCGACTTCTACGCCGGCTTCGCGGTGGTGAAGCTCTACTCCGCCGGCCTCACGCCCCATCGCCCGCTGCTGGTCGAGGCGCTGAAGAGCGCGATCCCCGGCCTCAAAGGAATCGTCGGGCGCGACGAGCTGGTGCGCGACGACGAGGGCGACGAGCTGCGAGGCGCGGGGAAGATGCTCTGGGGGACCCCGGCGCCCCAGACGGTGACGATCCTCGAGCGGGGCGCGAAGTTCCTCGTCGATCTCTACACCGGGCAGAAGACCGGGTTCTTCCTCGACCAGCGGGAGAACCGCTTCCTCCTCCGGCGGCTCGGGGCGGGGCGCGACGTCCTCAACTGCTTCTGCTTCTCCGGGGGCTTCTCGGTCAACGCGGCGATGGGCGGGGCGAAGAGCGTCTTCTCGGTGGACCAGGACGAGGACGCGATCGCGCTCGCCCGGGAGAACTTCACCCTCAACGGCATCGACCCCAGCCGGTTCGACTTCCTCGCGGCCGACGTCTTCACCCTGCTCGACTCGTTCAAGCAAGAGGGCCGCACCTTCGATCTGATCATCCTCGACCCGCCCGCGTTCGCGAAGAGCCAGAAGGACGTCGAGGCTGCGCTCGACGGCTACGCCTCGCTCAACCGCCAGGCGCTGAAGCTGCTGCGGCCCGACGGCCTTCTGGTGACCTCGAGCTGCTCCGCGCGGGTGACGCCGGACGACTTCCTCGGGGCGATCAAAGAGGCCGCGTTCAACGCCGAGGTCGACCTCGCGCTGGTCGAAGAGCGCTACCAGCCGCCGGATCACCCGATTCGCCTCCAGTTCCCCGAGGGGCGGTACCTGAAGTTCCTCGTGCTGCGCGCGCGCGAGTAGGAGGCAGCTTTCCGGTGGTCTCCAAGGGTCAGTTCCTCGAGCGGCCGACGCTGATCCCGGTGGGCAAGTGGGTGCTCGAGGGAGTCTCGCACCGGGGGGCCCGCTCGCCGCTGCTGCTGGTGCTGCCGCCGCCGCCGGACGAGGGCGGAGGCATGGACCACGTCGTCGGCGCCGAGCTCGCATTCGCCGCCGCCAGCGCCGGGCACCCCTGCCTGCGCTTCAACTACCGGGGCGTCGGAGCCAGCCAGGGCCCGCGTGGGGCCGGGGACGCGTTGATCGAAGACGCGCTCGCGGCGCTCGAGGTGGCGGTCGACAACGCGGCCGGGGGGCCGGTGGTGGTCGCGAGCATCAACGGCTCGGATGCGGTGGCGCTGGCGGTGCGGGCGCGTGAAAAACACAGGGTGAGCGGCTTGTTGCTGGTCAGCCCGACTTCGTCGGCGCCCGAGGAATGGCCGGAGGATGCGTGGATCGTGGTCGGCGCCGAGGACAATGCCCAGTCGCCGGGCGCGCTTAGCGCCAGTGGCCGGAGGGTCGAGGTGATCGCCTTCGCCGACCGGACCTTTCAGCGGGGGCTCCCACTTGTAGGGAAAGCTGGGGTCGGATGTCTGACCGAGGCAGCAATGTCTCGAAAACACTAAACTGCCAGTGGTTAACCGAACTTCACGGGGCGGAACGGAATCTCAGCGAAGATCCAATCGTTGCCTCATACGTTCGTAGTGGGAACAAGGGAGCGTCATGTCCAAAACGACCGCCATTTTCGCCGCCGCACTCCTCGCCGCCGCCTGTTCACGGCAGGAGGATGCGCTGGTCACCCACGACCTGAGCCGCCCCGCGTACGACTTGTC
>JAYVRT010000746.1:0-15380 GCA_043776025.1 Archangiaceae bacterium
CCTGGCTCGACAAGGTGGTGGTCCGGCTGGTGAAGGACGAGACGATCGCCACCCAGCTGTGGGAGCGCGGCGAGTTCGACCTGATGTCCCGCATCCAGCCCAGCGTCTGGCGGTCGGTCGAGGCGCCCACCGAGGCCAACCGGTGGGCGATCACCGGCTACAACCGGATCTTCTTCGTCGAGAACAACTACTCCTGGGTCGGGTGGAACGAGGAGCGGACCTTCTTCGCCGACCCGAAGGTCCGCCGCGCGCTGGCGATGCTCTACCCGGCCCAGAAGGTGGCAAAGAACATCGACATGGATCTCGAGCTGCCGACGACCTGTGTCTTCTACCGGTTCTCCGATTCGTGTGATCCCGACGTCAAGCCGATCGCCTACGACCCGCCTGCGGCGCAGGCGCTGCTCAAGGAGGCCGGCTGGGTCGACTCCAACGGCGACGGGGTGCTCGACAAGGGCGGGGTGCCCTTCAAGTTCACCTTCCTCGCCAACCCCCACTCGGTGAAGCTGACCAAGCTGGCGCCGGTGCTCCAGGAGGAACTGAAGAAGGTGGGCATCGAGATGGACGTCGAGAAGGTCGACGCCGCGCAGTACATCGGAAGGCTGCGGGCCCACGACTTCGACGCCGCCAGCCTCGGGTGGGGCGTCAACGAAGCCGAGCGCGACAACTTTCAGGTCTACCACTCGAGCCAGAAGACGGGCGGCAGCAACTACATCTCGTTTCAGAGCAAGCGGGTGGACGAGCTGCTGGAGCAGATCCGGATCACCTTCGACCCCGACGAACGCCACGCGCTCGAGCGGGCGCTGCACAAGCAGCTGTACGCCGAGCAGCCCTACCTCTACCTCACCAACCGCCCCGCGCTCGACGCGGTGAAGAAGCATGTGCGCGGGATTCGCCCGTCGCTGGCCTGGTACGACCTGCGCAAGATCTGGCTGGCGCCGCCGGGCGCAGAGCCGTGACCGATGCGGAGGTACCTCGTCCGCCGGCTGCTGCAGATGGTGCCGACGTTCCTCGGCATCACCCTGTTGACCTTCGCCATCTCCCACCTCGCACCGGGAGATCCGCTCCAGCTCGACCCTGAGTCCGCCTCGTCGATGGCCAACGCCGCCGAGTCCGCCCGGGTGTTTCGCGAGGCCCACGGGCTCGATCTGCCGCTGCCGATTCAATACGGGCGGTGGCTGAAGAAGATCGTCACCTTCGACTTCGGCCGCTCGCTGCAGGACCACCGGCTGGTCTCGGAGAAGATCGCCGAGGCGCTGCCAAAGACGCTGCTGCTGTCCACCCTCGCGCTGGTGCTCGCCTACGCGCTGGCGATACCGATCGGGGTCCACGCGGCGGTGCGTCGCAAGTCGCTGCTGCGGCGGGTGATCTCGGTCTGGCTCTACCTGCTCTACGCGATGCCGACCTTCTGGGTGGCGGTGATGTTGCTCTTGCTGCTGGGCGAGATCTTCCCCTTCCAGGGCCTTTCGAGCGACGGCGCCGAGACCCTGGGCTTCTTCGGCCGGCTCACCGACAGCGCCTGGCACCTGGTGTTGCCGGTGTTCTGCTTGAGCTACCCGACGCTCGCGGTCGTCAGCCGCCAGGTGCGCGCCGCGATGATCGAGGCGCTGGACCAGGACTACGTCCGCGCTGCCCGGGCCCGCGGCATCCCCGAGCGCTCGGTGATCTTCCGTCACGCGCTGCGAAACAGCCTGCTGCCGGTGGTGACGATGCTCGGCAGTTCGCTGCCGTATCTGATCGGCGGCAGCGTCGTCGTCGAGCGGGTCTTCGGGATCAACGGCATGGGGCTGCTCGCGTTCGAGGCGATCTCCTTCCGCGACTACCCGGTGGTGATGGCGATCTGCACCTTCTCGGCGCTGATGACGATGGTCTCGATGCTCGCCGCCGACCTGCTCTACGGCCTGGCCGACCCGCGGATCCGGGTGGGGGAGCGCGCGTGAAGCTCAACCTGCGGGGGCGGCTGGCGCTGACCGCGGTCGCGGGGCTGGTCGCGGTCGCCGCGACGGCGGATCTTCTCGCAGCCGACCTGCCGATCGCGCTGCGCCTCGAGGGCGAGACCTACTGGTTCCCGATGGTCACCCGGCCCCTGCCGCTGCGTGGCGCGACCCAGCAGTCCCTGGCCGGTCGGGCCGAGTGGTCCCTGGGCACTCCCGTCCCGTGGGGCCCGAACCAGACGTTCGCCGCCGCCCAGGTACAGCGGGACACTCCGCCCCCGAGGGGGCCGGATCGCGCGCACTGGCTGGGCACCGACGAGCTGGGCCGCGACGTCCTCGCGCGGCTGATCCACGGGGCGCGCGTCAGCCTCACTGTCGGCCTGCTCTCGATGGCGCTGTGTGTGCTGATCGGCCTGCTGCTCGGCGGGCTGGCCGGCTACTACCGCGGCCCCGTCGACGCGGTGATCTCCCGGCTGACCGAGGTGATGATCACCTTCCCGACGCTCTTCTTCGTCCTCGCGGTGCTCGGGCTGTTGCGGATCACCAGCCTCGCACCTGTGGTGCTGGTAATCGGCTTCACCCGGTGGACGGACATCAGCCGCCTGGTGCGCGCCGAGGTGCTCAAGCTCAACGGCCTCGACTTCGTCACCGCCAGCCGGGCGCTGGGCTTGTCCGACGCGCGAATCCTCCTGCGCCACCTGCTGCCCAACGCGCTGTCCCCGGTGCTGGTGGCCGCCACCTTCGGGGTCGCCTCGGCGATCCTGATCGAGAGCGCGCTGTCCTTCCTTGGCCTCGGCGCGCCTCCTCCCACGGCCAGCTGGGGCGAGCTGCTCACCCAGGCCCATCGGTACCTGACCCACCCCGGCGCCTGGTGGCTGGCAGTCTTTCCGGGCCTCTGCATCGCTGCCACGGTGTTGGCGCTGCACGAGCTGGGGGATGCTCTGCGCGCATTGCTCGACCCCCGCGCGTAACCGCGTAGAATCAAAGTCACTTCATGGCCTCCATCAAGCTCGGCTCACTCCTGCTCAAAGCCAACGTCCTCACCGAGCCCCAGCTGGGCGCGGCGCTGAGCGAGCAGCAGAAGTGGGGAGGCAAGCTGGGCGAGATCCTCGTCCGGATGAACATCCTCTCGGAAGAGATGCTGGTGAAGGCGTTGGCGAAGCAGCTGAACATCCAGGCGGTGAACCTCGACTCGATCCAGGGGGTCGCGCCGCACGTGTTGGCGAAGATCCCGATGGACGTCGCCCGCGATCTCACCGCGCTGCCGCTGCAGATCCGCGACGAGGGAAAGACGTTGATCGTCGCGATGTCCGAGCCGCAGAACCTGGGGCACATCGACACCCTGCGCTCGATCTCCCGGTGCCGGATCATCCCCCAGATCGCCGGCCGCTCGGCGATCGCCAAGGCGTTTGGCCGCTTCTACGAGGGCACGGCCGACGCGTCGGACATCGAGGGGAGCTTCAAGTTCGTCGACGCCCAGGGCAACACCGTCGTCAAGTCGCCCTCGGACCTCAGGTCGTCGAAGGCCGCGAAGACGGCGCTGCCGCCGCCGCCCTCGGCCCCGATGGCCCTGACGGAGCCGGCGCGGGTGTCGATGACAGATGTCCCCGCCGCGCCACCCACCGGGCTGTCCGCCAACGAGCAGCTGGTGGCGATCGAAGAAGCGCAACGAAAAGAGGTCGCGGTCCTCAAGGGCATGGTCGAGCTGTTGATCGAGAAGGGCGTCTTCTCTCGCGACGAGTACCTCGCCAAGGTTCGGAAGTAGGCCCCCGGCCCGATGAAGCGAAAGCTCGGGGAGCTGCTGATCGAGTCGGGTGCAGTCACCGAGGCCGACGTCGAGTCGGCGCTCTCGGAGCAGAGCCTGGGCGAGCCCAGCCGTCTGGGCGATCTGCTCCTCTCCACTGGCCGCTGCACCCCGCGGCAGCTCGCCGAGGCGCTCGCGGCGCAGAACGACCTGCCGTTCGCGGACCTCTCGTACGTCGCCCCCGAGGCCTCGGCGTTGATCCCGCTCGCGTTTCAGCAAGCGCACAAACTCGTCCCCTTCCGGGTCGAGCGCGACGCAGGCCACACCCGGATCCACGTCGCGCTCGCCGACCCGACGCTCAGCGACGTCGTCGCCGAGCTCCGCTCGCAGCTGCGGCGCGAGATCGTGGTGCACGTCGCGCCGATCGACGACATCGAGAACGTTCACCACGCGCTCGGTGGCGAGGGCGGCGAAGCGGGCCTCGTCGTCGGCACGGTGCTCGACGAGGACGGGCTGGAGCTGACCCACGAGGCGCCCTTCCCGGACCTCGGGCCTTCCCTGGCGCAGCCCAGCTTCCCGCCCCTGCAGCCGACCCCCGCGCCGGACCCGGACTTCTTTGCCGTGGAAGAAGCGCCGGCGGATGCCGTGGCCGAGCCCGGCTTCCCCCCGCTCGAGCCGACTCCTTCCCCAGACGCAGACTTTTTTTCGCTCGACGAGTCCGGCTCCGAGGCAGCTTCGGCCGTCACGATGACCGCGCACGATCCCGCGCCGGCAATCGACCTCGCGCCCCCACCGGCGGCGGCCCAGGCTGCGAGCGCAGAGGCCGGCCCTGCGTCGGTGACCGCCGAGGAGCTGTTCGGCTCGCTCGATCTCGAGGCGACCCCAGCGACCGCACCGCTGTCGACCGATCTCGCCGATGAGATCGGACGCGCTGACGCCGCGCCGCCGCACCTGGACTTCGCCGGGTTCGCGGCGCTGGCGCCGCCGATGGAGCCGATGGTCGATCGCTTCGGGGCCGCGCCGAGCGCGCCGGCGCTGAAGGTGGTCCCCGAACGGAAGCTCACCGCGGCCCCCAGCGCCCCCGAGCAGCCCGCGCCCGAGGAACCCCTGCTGGAGCTCCTCGACCCGCTGATCGAGCCCGAGCTGCTCACCGTCGAAGTCGCCGACACGGCGCTGGCCGCCGAACCGCGCCTCGCCGTGACCGCGCCGGCCCCACCCCTTGCCTCTGTGTCGCCCGAGGTGACGGGGGTCAACGACCACACGCAGAAGTTCGGGGGGGCGGTGCCGCACGTCGAACCCAAGCGCATTCCGTCGTTCGCGATCCCTCCCGAGGTCCCGGTTGAGCCGCGCCGCTCGCCCGTCGCGCCGCTGCGGCCCGGTACCGCTTCCCTGGGGCGGATCGCGCTCAAGCGCGTCGCGGTGAACCGCGATGGGACGCCGGTGTCGTCGCCGGCGGCTCCTCGGGCGGAGATTTCGAATCCGGGTCCGGCGCTGGTGCCTGCTCCGACCGTCGCCGCTGCCCCGCCCGCGGTCGAAGAGCCGGCCCCCAGCGCCCCGGCTCCGGCTCCCGCCTCCGACCTGAACCTGCCCGACTGGATGCGTGCGGCGTCGGATCCCCCGCCGGCGATCCCCGTGATTCTCAAGGTCCCGACCGGACCCTCGCCGATGGGCGCGAAGCTCGAGGCGTTGCTCGCCCGGGTGGAGACCGGGGATCTTCCCAGCGGCCCGTCGCTCGCCGCGCTCTTCCGGCTGCTGGTCGAGCGGGGAATTCTCGACGAGGCCGCGGTCGCCGCGGCGCTCGAGAAGATCTAGTGCCTCGACCCGGGCGTGGTGAGCACAACCAGAGGATCGCGGACCCGAGCCTGCGGATCTCCGGGGGGCGGTGAGCGATGGCGGCGCTCCTCGAAGTCGATCGGTTGGTCACTTCCCGGGGCGCGACCCCGCTGGTCGACGGCGTCTGCTTCACGCTCGACGCGGGCCGGATGCTCGGGTTGGTGGGCGAGTCGGGCTGCGGCAAGTCGCTGACTGCCCTCTCGGTGATGGGCCTGCTGCCCGCCGGCGTCGACCGGACCTCGGGGCAGGTGTTGCTGTCGGGCAAGCCGCTGACCCCGGCCGATCGCGGGCGCCAGGTGGCGATGGTGTTCCAGGAGCCGGCGTCGGCGCTCAACCCGGTCCTCACGATCGGCGCGCAGCTCGCCGAGACCCTGCAGCATCACCTGAAGTTCACGCCCCAGGCCGCGAAGAGCCGGGCGATCGAGCTGATGCGCGCGGTGGGCATCGCCGACGCCGCCGAGCGGTTCGGCGCCTGGCCCCACCAGCTGTCGGGGGGAATGCGGCAGCGGGTGCTGATCGCCGCGGCGATCGCATGCGATCCGCGGGTGCTGATCGCCGATGAGCCGACCACCGCGCTCGACGTCACCGTGCAGGCGCAGATCCTCGCGCTGCTCTCCCAGCTGAAGAAAGACCGCGGCCTCGCTGTCCTCCTCATCACCCACGACCTGGGCGTCGTCGCCGAAGCCTGCGACGACGTCGCGGTGATGTACGCAGGGCGAATCGCCGAGCGAGGGCCGGTGGAACAGCTGCTGCTGCGCCCCCGCCACCCGTACACCGCGGCCCTGCTCGCGGCGCGGCCCTCGCTGAAGACGCGGGGCAAGAGCCTCGAGGCGATCGGTGGCGCCGTCCCGCCGCCCGAGCGTCGACCCAAAGGGTGCGCCTTCGCCGACCGCTGCGGCCGCACCCTCGCCGTCTGCCTCACCACCCAGCCTCAGCTGCCGCCCGACGACGCTCCCGGCTTCGCCTGCCACCACCCGCTGGCGACGCCCGCGTGAGCGCGCTGGTCGAGACCTCGGGGCTCACCGTCACCTACGACACCGCCGCCGGCCGGGTCCGGGCTGTCGAGGGCGTCTGCCTGTCGATTCAGAAGGGTGAGACGCTGGGCCTGGTCGGAGAGAGCGGCTGCGGCAAGAGCTCGCTCGGCCGGGCGCTGCTGAAGCTGCTGCCGATCGCGGAAGGCACGGTGCGCTTCGACGGGGTGGCGCTCGACTCGCTGTCCCGCGCAGGCTTGAAGGCGCTGCGGCGGCGGATGCAGCCCGTCTTTCAGGATCCGATCTCCGCCCTCGACCCGCGGATGTCGATCGCCGACATGCTCGGCGAGGCGCTCCGGGTCCGCGGCCCACTGACCCCGCAGGCCGCCGCCGCACAGACCGGCGCGCTGCTCGCCACCATCGGACTCCCCGCCGACTCGGGCGCGCGCCGCCCCCACGCCTTCTCCGCCGGGCAGCGCCAGCGGCTGTGCATCGCCCGGGCGCTCGCCGTCGAGCCCGAGTTCCTCGTCCTCGACGAGCCGGTGAGCGCGCTCGACGTCTCGGTGCAGGCGCAGATCATCAACCTGCTGGTCGAGCTGCAGCGAACGCGCGGGCTGACCTACCTCTTCATCTCCCACGATCTCGGCGTCGTCGCCCACCTCGCGACCCGGATCGCGGTGATGTACTCCGGGCGGATCGTCGAGCTCGGGCCCACCGCCGACGTCCTCGCCAACCCGATGCACCCCTACACCCGGGCGCTGATCGCCTCGCTGCCGGCCCCTTCGCCAGAAGATCGCGGCCACCGCGCGCCGATTCCCGGTGAGCCCCCCTCCCCGCTGCGGCGGCCCGCGGGCTGCGCCTTCCACCCCCGCTGCCCCCACGCAATCCCCGGTTGCTCGCGGGACCTCCCGCCGTTACTCGAGGTCGGTCAACAGCACTTCTCCGCCTGCCCTGTGATCTCGGGCGCTCCGCAATCATTGCGGGGAGGGCATTGACCTACATCGCTGGGACAGCATATGGCCACCGGGCCGTTTGACCCCGCTGTCTGCCACAACAAAAAGCGAGAACCCTAAATGGATGTCTTCACCGCGTTGAACCCTGGCTCCGACTATTCCAAGACCACTCTTCAGCTGATCGTCGGCGCGTGGGTGATGACCACCCCCTTCGAGAAGAAGTCCAAAGTCGCCCTCGGCAACGGAGACGTCTCGGAAGACGACTACGACAAGCGGTCGATCTACTCGCTGCTCTACTCGCTGTACCGCAACGTCGGCGTGGTCGAGAACGAGCACGGCACCCCCTACGAGTTCACCTTCAACACCTGGGGCTATGCCTGGCCCAAGGCCTGGGGCGAGGCGCCCACCACCGACGCCGACCCCGAGCGGTTCGGCAAGAACGCCTACACCGGCCTGTTCGCCTTCCCGCAGGTGAAGGAGTACGTCGCGAAGAAGAACGGCAAGGTCCACGTGATCGAGATGGGCTGTGGCACCGGCGCCGGCGCGAACCAGATCTGCAAGAACGTGCTGCCCGAGTGCACCTACGAGGCGTTCGACATGCAGCAGGCGGCGATCAACACCGCCAAGCGGAAGTTCGTCCCCAATCTCCGCGGCCGGCTGGTCGCGACGCGCGCTGACTGCACCCAGCTGCCCGTGGGCGATGGGATCGCCGACTTCGTCGTCGTCAACGAGACCCACGTCACCGAGATGAACGGCGTCGTCACCGAGGAAGACAAGCGCTTCTTCAAGACAATGTTCCGGGTCCTCAAGCCGGGCGGGATGCTCGTCTGGGGCAACGCGATCCCCGATCCGACCTGGCAGCCGTGCTTCGACTACCTCGCCTCGCTGGGCATGAAGCTCGTCGAGTCCCGCGACGTCACCAAGGAAGCGATCTCCGCGCGCGATCTCGATGAGCCCCGCGCCGAGGCCTACGTGCGGCAGGTGCTCGCCAAGTACCACGCGTTCAAGATCCCGGTCTTCGGCGACAAGAAGAAGAAGGAAGCCCGCATGGCGATCATGAACTTCTACCGGAACCCCGGCACGAACCTCTACGACACGATGATCGACCGCCGCGACACCTACAAGGTCAACTGCTTCGTCAAGACCTAGGCCGACCCGCAGCGTGAAGTCGAGCGAGGCTGTCTGCCCGACGCAGGCAGCCTCGTTTCATTTTTTTCCGATAACGTCGGCGAAGCGTGTTCTGGCTCTCGCACCACCACCCCGAGGAGCTGGACCGGTGCTGGAAGCTGGGCGGCGTCCACGTCTGTGCCCGCTGCCTCACCACCTACCCGGTGCTCTTCGGGGCGATCGCCCTGCAGTTCTGGGCGCACGCGCCGCTGTCGCACGCGCTCGACGTGCCGATTGCGCTGGGGCTGCTCGCGCCCGCGCTCGCCGATTGGGCGTACGGCCGCTTTGCTCCCCACGCCTTCAGCAACACCTGGCGCAGCTTTACCGGCGTGCTGCTGGGAGTGGCGCTGGGCCGGACGCTGTTCATCCACCTGCAGCGCCCGATGCCGTTGCCGCTGTTGCTCCAGTTGGGGTTGGTGACAGGGGTGGCAACGCCTGTCATTCTCGCCAGTTACCGGCGATCGATCGGGAAGTAGATCACCACCGCCGTCCACGCGTTCAATGCCTTGTAACGGGGAATGAAGTTTGGGACCTGAGATGAGCGATGAGCTGCTGATGCTCGCGTTCAAGGCCGGCGACGCGCGGGCGTTCTCGACGCTCGTCACGCGTCACCGGGGCTCGGTCTTCAACTTCATTCTCCGTTACACGAATCACAGGCAGCGGGCCGAAGACCTGCTGCAGGAGACGTGGCTGAAAGTGGTGCGATCGAGCGGCGAATACCAACCGAAGGCCCGGTTCACGACCTGGGTCTTCACCATCGCGAGGAACCTCTGCGTGGACAGCGCGCGAAAGGAGAGCTACCGCAAGACCGACTCGCTCGACGCGCCGGTGGCCGGCGGCGATGAAGGCGAGCGCGCGCTCGGCGAGCTGGTGCAGGACGAGCAGGGCAGCGCGCCCGACCGGGCGGCCCACAATGTGCGGCTGCGGCCGTTATTGGAGAAGGCGCTGCAGGCGTTGCCGGACGAGCAGCGCGAGGTTTTCTTGCTGCGCGAGTATCACGGGGTTGGATTCAAGGAGATCGCCGAGGTCACCGGGGTCAACGAGAACACGGTGAAGAGCCGGATGCGGTATGCGCTCGAAGGACTGAGAAAGCGTTTGGGCGAGCTGGGCGTTGATGGAGACATGACCGAAGGGAGGACCGTGGCCTGAAGAGGGCCTGACGACGAAAGACAATGGCGACCGCGATCCACCAATACGAGGACAAGCTCCTCGACTTCGCCTACGGCGAGCTGCCTGCCCCCGAGGCAAGCGCGGTGGAGTCGCACGTCAAGTCGTGCCCCCGCTGCACCCAGGCGCTCGAACAGATCCGTGGCGTGCGCACCACGATGGCCTCGCTGCCCCAGGTCGCGCCGCCGGATGCGGGCCTCGAGTCGCTGCTCGCCTACGCGGAGCAGGCGGCCAGGCGGAGCACCGGAGCGCCGCGGCCTTCGGCGCCGTGGTGGAGGAGGGCGGTCGGGCCGGTGGCCGGTGCGTTCGCCCTCGCGCTGGTCGCGGTCGTCGCCTGGCGCTCGCAGGAAGAAGGCATCGCGCCGACGAAAGAGATGGCGGCGCTCGACGCCACCCGCAAGCGCGAGGCCGCACCGCCGATGGTGGCCGCCGCCGAGGCGCCCGCGCCGCAAGATCTCGAGCAGAACGCCGCCCAGCAGATGAAGACCGGCAAGGTGGCGGGCGGGGCGCAGGCGCTCAACGATCGCGACGCGAAGGAGAACAAGAACTGGGACTCGCTCTCCAAGGTCACCAACGAGCTGGGGGCAACGAAGGCGGCGGAGGAGAAGCAGCAGGCGCAGCAGCAGCAAATGGGCGAGCTGCTCAAGACCGCGTCGAAGGAGTCGGGCACCCGGCGCGCCGTCAACCAGAAGGATGTCGCGCAGCTCGATCAGGGCTACGGCGCCGCCGAGGCGAAGAAGAAGCCGGCCGACAAGATGGTGCGCCTCGAGGCCGCTCCTGAGCCCAAGCCGGTGGCGCGCAAGCAGGCGGAGTTCGATTCGGTGAACGCGCGGGGTGGAGGCGGCCGCGAGCAGGAGCAGGCCAAGGCCGATCGCCAGGCTCCTGCCGAGGAGCCCGCGCAGCCGCAGGCAGCTCCGCCCCCGCCGCCGAAGACCGCGGTCCCGATGGGCCTGAGCAGCGCCGGTCCCGGCTCGGGCACCGGAGGGCTGGGCACGAACGCTCCCGCCGCTGCGCCGGCCCCGTCGAAGCCGGCTCCGGTCGCCATCGGCAGCCTGTCAGATGGCAACTCCGCGCCAAGCCTCGGCGTCGGCCTCGGCACCAAGAGCGGCGGCAAGCCCTCGAAGAAGTCGATGCGAAGCAACGCTGTCGGCGGCTCCGAGGACTTCGATCAATCGTTCGGCGACGACGTGAAGGGCAAGGAAGAGGTGGCCCGCCGCGACACCGAGCAGGAGATGAAGAACACCCTCGAGGCCGCCCGGGCCGCGTCGAACTCGGGCAACCTTCAGGAAGAGGCGAAGCTGTCGAAGCTCGTCGTCGACAGCAACGTCCGCGGCAGCGTGCGCGCCGAGGCGCTCTCCCGGCTGTGCACCGCGCTCGAGGCGCTGGGCAACGAGGACGCCGCTGACCGGTACTGCGATCTGCTGCTGCGCGAGTTCCCCAACAGCGCCGCCGCGAAGCAGATCGCCGACCGGCGCAACCGGGTGCAGCGCGCGCCCGCCCCGAAGGCCGCGAGCAAGCCGAGCGCCGACGAGTATGCGCGGGAGAAGGCCGCCGAGCCGTCGGGCAAGTCGCCGGTGAAGGCGAAGAAAGCAGACGAGCAACCCGCCGCGACCTCGTATTGAGCTTCAACGCCCTTTACAATTCAGCCGATATCCGACCCCAATTTTGCCCGTAAATACCTGAAACCCTTGGGTGACTCTGGCAGGTTGACCGATGCCGCACGCGGTCCGCTGCTCTAGATAATCACCCTCGTGCAGCCCACCCTCCATCGCGAAGCCGGTCAAGCCGCGGTCGAGTCGGCGATCGTGATGCCGCTGATGGTCTTCATGTGCCTGGGGATCATCCAGCTGACGATGCTCCAGCAGGCGAAGCTGATGACCGAGTACGCGGCGTACCAGGCCGCGCGCGCCGGCATCGTCTGGAACGGCAACAACGAACGGATGCACGACGCGGCGATCATCGCGCTGCTGCCGACGATGGGGCACACCGACACGCTCGCGCACCTCGGCGAGACGTGGGTGAAGCACCAGCTGTACGACACCGCGCTCGCGCAGCTGTCGTGGGGCGTGCCCCCGGGCGCGAAGTCGATCAACGCCTCCAACCTCGTCGGCTTCATCCGCGTCGACACCGTGAACCCCGACTACACCTCGCCCTTCGGCAGCCAGATCTCCGACATCTGGAAGCTGCGCGGCGGCCTCAACTGGCAGGAGCTCGACTTCGACGGACCCGAGAGCTACCCCGAGGTCCCCAACCTCGAGTCGAAGATCGCCAAGTTCTTCAACCTCCCGCTCCCCGACGATCAGGAAGAGGTCTACCGCAAGTCCACCGTCCTCCAGATCCGCCTGCGCTACTGGTACGAGATGCGGATCCCCTTCGCGAACTGGGTGATCTTCCTTGCCTGGTTCGCTTCCAACGCCGACGTCGCGCTCTACGGCAGCATCGATCGCTCGACGACGAAGAAGCAGAACATGTTCGGCAAGAGCGGCAGCGTCGCCTCGGTAGGCGGGCAGGGGAAGGGGATCGCCGTCCAGCGCGGGTTCGACACCGTCTACAAGCCAGAGATGCTGGTGCTCTGGGGCCTGGCGACCGGCTCGATTCCGCTGCTGTCGGGCGTCGTCGGCAAGCGCTTCTTCTTCCCCTTGAGCGCCACCTACTCGATGCGGATGCAGTCCAACTTCCACAAGAAATGGATCATGCACTTTTAAGATGATCACCCGAACCCTACGCCGGACGTTGAAGCGCCGCGAAGGGCAGGCGCTCGTCCTCGCTGGGCTGATGGTGCTGATCCTCTCGCTCGCCACCCTGGCGACGATCAACATCGGGCACAACATCACCGAGCGGGTGCGGCTGCAGAACACCGCCGACGCCGCCGCCTACTCGATGGCGGCGATGGAGGCCCGGGCCTTCAACTTCTACGCCTTCGCCAACCGCACCCAGGTCTCGCACTACGTCGCGGCGATGGTCTGGCAGTCGATGCTCTCGTTCGCGTACTTCCTCGAGGCGGCGTTCACTGACCTGCTCGGGGTGGCGCTGACGCTCGATGTCTGCTCCGCGCCCACCGACCCGATCTGGGTCGCGATCTGCATCGGGCTCAAGGCGCTGCCGCCGCCCTGGGGCACGGCGATCGACGCGATCTTCGCGGTGCTCGATCAGATCGTGAAGATCATCGAGATCGCGGTGAAGCTGATTCAAAAGACGCTGCGGATCTCGAACATCGACGCGGTGATCGGCCGGGTGGTGATCCCCGCCCACCAGATCCTCAACAAGGCGCTCGCCGGGCTCTCGGAGGCGACCCTCGCCGGGACGATGGAGAACGTGCTCACCACGTCCCAGGACGTGCTGGTCGACAATGACGTCAACCTCGAGTCGCTGCCGACGCGGCTGGTGACCGGCGCGCTGTCGGTCTGCATGCTCGAGCGCGCCCACATGCAGGAGTCCGGCGTCAGCCTCGGGGCGGATCTCAACACCTTCTTCAAGCCGCTCGACCCCACCCTCGTCGACGAGAGCAGCAAGGTCGCCCGCGCCAAGCGATCGATGGGGAAGATCGCCAACGCCACCCGCTTCGCCTGTGACGGCACCGGCAGCAACTGCGGCGGCGGCTGGGTCACCAACCGCACCGCCGGCCAGCTGATCCCCCTGCCGAGCAACTTTGGCCTGGTGCGCGACCTGATCGACAAGGTCGAGTGGAAGTGGGGCCAGACGAAGATGCTCAGCTACGGCCTGTCGGTGGGCAAAGACAAGAAGGGCAACGACCGCAACTTCATCCGCGACTGGAAGACCGACTTTCCCACGCGGCCAGCGGCGGACCTCGCCCAGGGCGACGCGATCGGCTCCGACGACATCTACGAGATCAAGATCGGCCCCGACGAACTCAAGATCCCGCTCCCGCCCCCGATCGGCAAAGTTGGCCTCGACAACCCGCTCTCCTGCAAGGACAGCGACAACGCGCTCAAGTGCTGGGGGGACAACCGCAGAGGACAGGGCGACTCAAAGGGCGCCGACCTGCCCTACATGCACACCGTCAAGCCGAGCATCTGGGCGATGAGTGACGGCGACAACGGCGTCGCCCAAGGGGGGCTTCACTGGCGGGTCGTCACCGCCCAGGGCGTCCCCGGCGCGACCGCGGGCGACTACCCCAACATCAAGGACGGTGGCGCTTTCAACACCCACCGCGACGTCGGCCTCAACGTCTGGGAGAAGAAGATCTTCGAGCTGTGGCCGGTGAAGGTGAAGCTTCCGGTCTGGGTCGCCAACACCCGGCGGATCGAGGATGGCAACCACCCGTGGGAAGGCCTCGCCCGCTTCCCCCACTTCGAGCCTGGCCAGTACGAAGACGGCTGCGCCCCCGGCGGCCCCAAGGACCTCGCGGCCACCCGCGACCACGAGTTCAACCAGCCCTCGACCTGGGTGATGCTCAACAAGACCCCGAAGGAGCTGCTCAACCCCAAGAGCGGCGCTACCGGTGCGGGCTCGAACAAGCCGGCCCTGCTCAACGCCGACGGGACGCTGAACCTCACGATGAAGAAGCCGGCCAAGCTCGTCTTCGACAACACCCGCGCCAGCTTCATCGGCTTCAGCGGCCCGGTCGTCGTCTCGCGCGGCCAGACCTACTACCACCGGCCCGGCAACTGGGCCGAGCAGCCCAACTTCTTCAACCCCTACTGGAAGCCGCGGCTCGCCTCGGTGTGGCAGGGCCGCTACGCGCTCCCGCCGCTGATCACCGACGTCGCCAACGCGCTGCCCGGCCCGCTCAAGGGGCTTCCGGCGAAGGTGATCACCCACTGATGCGAAGCGTCGAGCGCCAGCGCAGAGGGCAGGCGATCACCGAGTTCGCCCTGGTGATCCCGGTGATGATCGGGATCATCCTCTACAGCCTCTACTTCACCGAGCTGGTGCGGGCGAACCTGAAGCTGCAGGAGGCCAGCCGCTACCTCGCCTGGGAGATGACCAGCTACGCGCTCGACGACTACGGGCGCCCCACGCCCGATCACGCCTCGGCCTTCAAGGCCGCGCGCGACCTGGCGGTGGTCGACGCGATCGACAAGTTCAAGGACCTCGACTCGATCGACGATCGCTCGCCGGGCGGGATCGTGGTCGGGTACTCAAACGTCAAGGCGACGATCAAGAACCTCGACGCGCCGCTGATCAGCAAGAGCCTCCCCGGGGGGCTGGGCGGCAACGCCTTCATCAACGGCGTCCTCGCGGTGCTCAACGGCGGCGTGGGCGCCGTCTACAACCAGTTCGGCTTCAACACCAAGGGCAAGATCCAGGTCGAGCTGACGATGCAGCTCGACAATCGGCTGCTGCCCCAACACTTCCTCGACCAGAACGGCGGCTTCTTCAAGTCGGACATGTGGGGCGGGCGGAACCTGCAGAGCCTCAAGCTCAAGAACCGCTTCACCCTGCTCGCCAGCGGCTGGCAGCTGCCCGACGGCGCCGACGCCAACCAGCACCAGACCGGCAGTGGCGGGCCGCGCGCGGGCGTGCACCGCGGGGGCAGCGACAGCGGCCTGTACGAGCAGGTGAAGCGGATGCGGCTGATGGGCGCCCCCCAGCTGTTGGGCGGCATCCCCGGCTTCAACGATCTCAACACCATCATCGGCAACCTGATGCC
>JAYVRT010000747.1:0-4242 GCA_043776025.1 Archangiaceae bacterium
TGATTCGCAGGTTCTCCATCGACTCGATGTTCGCTTCCATGCGCTCGACCTGGCTGTCGGCGACGAACACCACCCCGTCGACCCCCTTGAGGATCAGCTTTCGGCTGGCGTCGTAGAACACCTGGCCGGGCACCGTGTACAGATGGAAGCGGGTCTTGAAGCCCCGGATCTCACCCAGCGACAGCGGCAGGAAGTCGAAGAAGAGGGTCCGATCCGTCTCGGTGGAGAGCGAGATCAGCTTCCCCTTCGTCTCGGGGTTGGTCTTGTTGTAGATGTACTGAAGATTCGTCGTCTTCCCGCAAAGTCCCGGGCCGTAGTAGACGATCTTGCAGTTGATCTCGCGGCTTGAGTAGTTGATGAAGGACATGGGGCGGGCGGTTACTCGCTGAACAGGTTGTCGATGTCGGCATCCGAGATTTCGGCGAAAGGCGAGCCGGCCCCGGGGGATTCACTTCGCTTCGTCAAGGCTTCGAAGATCTTGTGCAGCTCGTCCGAGGCCTTCTTGATGCGCAGCCGCACCAGGCCCAAAGAGGTGCGGTTGTCGAAGATCACGACCAGCACGATCCGGCCGACCAACGTCATGTAGAGGGAGTCCTTCGCGCCTTCGTGAAACTGATTGGGGAACTCGTTCTCGCCGATCAGCTTCGCCAGGCCCCCCATCGCCGCGACGTTGCCGGCGGTCAGCGAGGCGAGCGAAGTGGTGTCGATGTGCTGCGTCTGGCCGGCGGCGGCGATCAGCTGCCCATTCTTGTCGACGAGGAAGACGACCTTGGCGTTTGCATCCTTGGTCAGCCGGTCACACACCGCATTAATCCGGTGGAATTCCTCTTCGTACATCACCAACTGTTGGCCCATGGGTTGAAAACGCCCCCAAAATTGACGGAATCGCGTTCCTAGCAGACCCCAACAGCGGTTTCACCATTTCAAACACACGGCACAAAACGGTGAAACGCGCGTGACTGCTCCTATAATCGCCCGCACTTTGCGTGATCCAGGCCGGAGTGGGGGCCGCGCACCTGCCTTGACCCTGCTGCTCCTTTTGGCGGCGACGGGCGCGCGAGCCGAGGAGGCAGTCACCGCCGCCGCGGCCCCGACGATCAAGGATCTGTTCCAGGCCCGCATCCGCTACGGCGTCGCGGTTCGCTCGGGCTCGCAGCAGGACGCCGGGCCCAGCAGCCTGACCTACAACGGCCTGACGCCCAACGACCTCGCCCTCTCGGGCTGGGGTTGGTTCGCGCTCGGCGGGCACCTCGGCGCGTTCTTGAACCTCCAGCGGGAAGCGTTCGCGCTCTTCGCCGCCAACAGCCGGGTCACCGGAGGCGGGCTGATCCGCGCCTCGCTCGGGCCCACTGGGCGACTGACGCTGGGGCCGGTGCGGCTCGAGGCCGCGGTTGGCTATGCCTTCCACCAGCTGCCGACGTTCGGCGACTCAGGCAACCCCATCTTCGCCACCGGCACCCGCCACGGGGTGCTGCTCGCCGCTCGCGGAGTGGTCGACATCGGGCCGGTCGCGGTCGAAGCGCGCGGCGAGGTGCCGCTGAGCGTCGCCGCCAAAGACGGCGCGGGGCAGAGGGCCTCGTCGAGCGGCTTCGTCGTCGGCGGCAGCGTGCGGGTCCAGCTGTTCCGCACCGGCGCCCTGATGTGGGGCGTGCTCGGCGACTTCAGCTACTCGAGCGATTCGCTCACCACTTCGACCGGGCTCAACGCGAGCCAGACCCTGATCCGCGCCGGTGGGGCGCTCGACCTGATGTGGAAGGAAGAGGCGGCAGTGGTCGTCGCTCCCGCGTTGGGCGAGCTGCAGATCCAGGTGGTCGACGCGGCTACCAACGCGCCGCTGCCGGGCGCGGCGATCGACGTCGCCGGGCAGCAGCTCGTCGCCGACAAGGCCGGTCTCGCCCACCTCGGGGGCTTGCCTGCCGGCGCCGTGACCGCCCGGGCCAGCGCCGGCGGCTACCTGCCGGTCGAGGACCAGGCGAACGTCGAGGCGGGAGGCAACGCGACGCTTCTTCTCAAGCTCGGCAAACAGCCGCCGAAGGTCGGCACGCTCGTCATCCGCGTCAGCACCCAGGGCAAAGCCCCGCTGGCCAGTGCCACCGTGAAGGTCGGCGATCAGACCGCCCCCACCGACACACAAGGCGTGGCGCGCTTCGCCGACTTGAAGCCCGGGCCAGTCGCGATCGCGATCACCGCCGATGGCTACAACCGGTCGGACGAAGCCGCCACGGTCGCCGCCGGCCAAGAGTCCGAGGTCGCGGTGGCGATGGTCGAGCTGAAGAAGCGGGTACCCGCGACGATCAACGGACTGGTGCGCAGCACCCGCGGTGGCAAGCCGGTCGCGGCCGACCTCGAGATCCCCCAGCTGAAGATCAAGACCCGGGCGAACCCGTCGGGCGCGTTCAGCTTCCGCCTCGAGGGCGGCACCTACACCGTCAACATCTCGGCCCCCGGCTACCTCCCCCAGAGCAAGAGCGTCACCGTGAAGGACGGCGACCAGGCCATCTTCAACGTCGACTTGCACCCGAAGTGACGCGCGCGCGCCGACACCCGCTGGTGTGGCTGGCGGCGCTGGCCGCGATCGGCTGCTCCGCCGGCAAGGACAAGGACCCGGGCCCTCCCGAGGCAGGTCCGCCCGCGCGTCTGCCCGCGGCGCACCTCGAGGCGATCAAAGGGGCGGTGAAGGTCGAACGCGACGGCAAGCTCGGCCCGGCGCAGCTGGGCTACCTCTTCGTCGGCGACGCGGTCGAGACCGGGGCCGACGGCGAGGCGAAGGTCCGCTTCCCCGGCGGCCGCTTCGTCGAGGTCGGCCCCGACGCGCGGTTCACCCTCACCGAAGGCGAGGGCGGCCTGGTGCTCAACGTCGCCCGCGGTCTGGTGCTCACCCGGGTGCCGAACGACGCCCCGCTCAAGCCCGGCGAGAAGGCCGAGCCCTTCGTCGCGCTGTCGATCCTCACGCCCTTCGGGTTGACCCGCGTCGGCAAGAGCGAGGTGGCGATCGACGTCGGCAAGGACTCGGCGAAGGTCGAGGTGCGGGTCGGGCAAATCGAGCTGGTCTCGCGCAACGGAGAGATCAGCAAAGCCTCGGCGGGGCAGAAGCTCGAGCTCAGCGCCGCGCCCCACCTCGATCTGCCCCCGATGGAGGTGACGATCGAGGCCACCGGCAAGGTCGAGCTGAAGAAGAAGGACGCGAAGGGCTGGGCGCCGGTGAAGAAGGCGGTGCTCGCGGCGGGAGACGCGATTCGTGTCAAGGACGGGCGCTCCACCTTCGCGGCGCAGGGGTCGGCCAACCGCCTCGCCCTCGGCAAGGGCGGCGAGGTCAGCTTCACCAGCGTCTGGGTGCAGGGCGGCGTCGAGGTCACCGACCTCGAGCTGAAGAAGGGCGAGCTGTCGGGCGTCCTCTCCCCGAACCAGAAGAGCCGGGTGAAGCTGGGCGGCGGCCTCGCGCTGGTGAGCGACCTCGGCGGGCAATTCACGCTGGTGAAGACCGCCACCGGCGTCGACGTCAGCGCCCTCGCCGGGGACTTCAAGCTTGAGCGCGAGGGTGGCGAGTCGAAGAGCCTTCCCGGCGGAGCGTCCGCGCGCGTGAGCGACAAGGCGATTCAGGTCAGCGAGCCGAGCCGCGAGCAGGTGGCGCTGCCGACGCGCGTGGGTCTGAAGGTCTATCAACCGCCCGGCGGCCGGATCTCGCTGCAGTGGGACGGCGAAGAGAACAAGGCCTACCGGATCGAGGTCGCCAGCAGCCCCTCGTACACCGACCCGCTGGTCTCGGGCGTGGTCCACGAGCGGTTCGTCACCGTGACCGCGCCTGCGCGGGGCAACCTCTTCTGGCGGATCTTCGACGGCGAGAAGGAGCTCGACCGCGGCAGCGCCTTCTTTTCGCCCGAGGCGAAGGGTGGCGCCGAGCTCGACCTGCGCCGCAACGAGGTCCAGGACGGCAGCGACAAGACGACGATCTACTACCAGGACAAACCGCCCGCGGTGACCTTCGCCTTCACCGCCGACCCCGCCGCGGCCAAATACAAGGTCAGCGTCTTCAAGGAAGGCGCGCTCGACGCCGCGGTGGTCGAGCGCACCTCGAAGGACGACAGGCTGGTGCTCGACGGCGCGCTCGCCGAAGGCAAGTACCTCTGGAGCGTCACCCCCCTCGACGCCGCGGGGCAGAGCCTCAAGGGCGGCAAGATGAACAAGCTGGAGATCGTCTACGACAACGCGGTCCCCAACCTGCTCATCAAGGCGCCTCAGAAT
>JAYVRT010000748.1:0-4239 GCA_043776025.1 Archangiaceae bacterium
CACCCCGTCAAACGCTGACCTATCGCCGAAGCTCAACACGCTGCTGGCGGACATTTCTCCTGAGCAGTTGTACCCGGACATTTCTCCTGAGCATCGACAATCGCAGGTGGAGGAGTTGGCGGCGGCCCGTCTTCGGGGGGAGATTCGCCCCAGCGGCGAGGGTCGTCGAGCCGCACGTCGATCGCTTGCATCCGTGCGTAGATTGGCTTGCGGTCCTCGACGCGTGAGAGGAGCCAGACGATTCCCAGAATCACCCCGATGGCCCCGACGGAGAACACCGCGGCCGAGAGGACGATCGACGGTACCATCGCGGCGAAGCCAGGGCCGCCCAACGCCCAGAAGGGAAACAACAACGCGCCGTAAATCGTCACCCCTGTGCCCGCTCCCAAGATGCCGAGGGGCCCTCCGATTCCCGGCATCGACGCGTCGAGAATCACCTTCTCCATCAACAACTGCCGGCGGCTCATCCGGTCGAGGCTCTCATCTTCTTGAACCAGAACGAGCCGCGAGCGCGGTTCAGCTGCTCTGGAGTCGCCCTCCAGGGAAGCCGAGCTCCGTGACCGATGGACCGTCGTCGGGTCGTTGCCGTCCGCAAGCGCCGCGGCGGCGGCGAGCAGACTGATTGCGAGAGAAATCCTCGTCCAGTGGCGCGTGTGCATGCCCAGCCGCAGTGCAATCGCGTGGCCAGCGCCACTGGCCCGGGCGTGGCTCCCCCTGCTGTGCAGCGAGCGGCACACTTTCGTCGAGCGATGTGCGCCCGGCGGCTCGTTCGGCTTCAGCGCTCGGTCGGATCAACCCCGACGAAGGTTCCTGCATCCAGGCCCGCGGCGAGGCGGCGGTGCTCGGCGTTGCCGAGGTTTCCCAGCAGGTCCTCGGGGCCGTGGGCGAACTTGCGCGCCAGCGCTTCGAGCCGGGTCAGCGCCTGCTCGATGCGGGCGCGAGACACCCGGCCGTCCTCCACCGCCTTCACCAGCGAGGCGATCGCCGCGCGCTGCACCGCGGGCTTGTGGCAGACGAGGAAGAGATCCACCCCGGCGTTGACGCCGTCGACCACCGCCTGCTCGACGGAGAAGTGCTCGGCGATCGCCTTCATCTCCAGGTCGTCGCTCACCAGCACGCCTTCAAAGCCGAGCTCTCTTCGCAGCAAAGCGTCGAGCACCGCCGCGCTCATCGTCGCCGGCTTGCCGGGCTCGAGCGCGTCGAAGATGACGTGCGCGGTCATCAGCGACGACAGCCGCGCCTTGGCGAACGCGGCGAACGGCACCAGCTCGACCTGCTTCAGACGCTTCAGGTCGTGCGGCAGCCGCGGCAGCGCCAGGTGCGAGTCCTGCGCGGTGTCTCCGTGCCCGGGGAAGTGCTTGCCGCACGAGGCGACGCCTCCGGACTCCATCCCTTGTGCCAGCGCGACCCCGAGACGCGCCACCTCGGCGGGGTCCTGGTGCAGCGCCCGGTCGGCGATGACCGGGTTCTTCGGGTTGGTATCGACGTCGAGCACCGGCGCGAAGTCCCAGTCGAAGCCCACGGCGCGGACCTCGAACGCGAGCAGTTGCCCGACGCGCGCGGCGAGGGCAGGGTCCCGGGCGCGGCCGATGTCCCGCATCGGGGGCAGGGGAGTGAAGGGCGCTCCGCGCAAACGCGCCACCCGGCCTCCCTCCTGGTCCACGGAGAGGACGAAGGGCCGGCCGGCGTGGAGCTTGAGCGCGCGAATCAGCCCCGCGGTCTGCGTCGCCGTCTCGATGTTCCGCTTGAAGAGGATGGCGCCGAAGATGCCGTCGTCGACGAGCGCGCGGATCTCCGCGTCGAGGGTGGTGCCGGGGAAGCCGACCATGAACAGGCCGGCGCACTGCCGAGAGAGCGGACTCACCGGCACGAGTGTAGTCGCTCTGGCTGCTACTGCCCGAGGAAGCTGACGAGCGCGCCGAGGTCGCCGTCGCTGAGCGCTTCCTTGCTGAAGAGCGGCATGTTGCCGCCGACGCGGAAGAACTGGCCGTGGCGGACCTTCTCGATGAACACCAGGCTCGGCTTCACCCCGGGGAAGAGCTTCGGGTACTCGTCGGCGACGTTGGGGAGGATGCTCGCCAGCTCGCTGCTGCGGCCGAAGCCCGTCTTGACCTCGCCGTGGCACAGCTCGCACGCCTGCCGGTAGACCGTCTCGCCGCGCGTCTTGTCCCCCGCCGGCAGGTCGACCGTGGCGAGGGGAACAGTGAACGACACCGCGGGCGGGTTGGCGTCGGTGCCGAGGGTCGCGAGGTACGCGTAGAGCGCGCGGCTCCGCGGCTCCTCGGGGTCGAGCGGCCCCGGCCCGCGCATGAAGTAGACGTAGCAAAAGCTCACCGCGTCGATCAGCCGCACCTGCTTCCCGCCCCAATAGGACGGCCGCCGCGTCACGTTGAGCAGGCTCCCGCCCGAAGTCAGGCGCTGGGCGCCTGGCTGGCGGGCCGCGTCGAGGTCATGGCAGGTGCCGCAGCTCCACTGGTTGAACTGGCTGCCGGCGAACTGCGGGTCGTTGAAGAGCTGCTCACCATATTGCTCGGCGGGCATCGGTCGGCAGCCAGCGAGGGCGACGGCGAAGACCAGCAGCGCGTGCCTCATGGCGTCCTCAGCACGCCGAGGAAGTCCGGGTAGACGCCGACGTCGGTGACGCTGACGGTCGCGCCGCTGGCGGCGTCGAGGACGACGAGCGTTCCGGCGGTGACGTGGTACCCCTCGCAGACCGCGAGCAGGTAGTTCGGATCCGGCGCGGCGAGCACCTGGTGGATGTTGACGCACGCCCCGGGGCGCGGCGTGAGCACCCGGCGGCGGACCCCGGTCGCCGGGTCGAGCTCGGAGATTCGATCGTCGCCCTGCGAGGGGACCCAGAGCGTCTTGCCGTCGGCGCTGAAGGCGGAGATGAACGGCGTCCCGTCGAGCAACCGGGTGCGGCCCTCGTCGACGGTCAAGGTGTCCGCCTTGAGCACCCGCACCTCGTTGCTGAGCAGGCAGCTGATGAAGGCGTCGCCGGTCAGCGGAGAGAGGACGATGCCATACGGTTGGAACAGCGGCCCGAACGCGTCGCCGGCGGTGGCCGCGACCTTCACCCGCTTCACCGAGAGGTCGGCGAGGGTGAGGATCGCCACTTCATCGCTGTAGCAGGCGACGAAGAGCCGCTTGCCGTCGCTGGAGTAGGCGACGCCGTGGGGCGCGGGGCACATTCTCACCCGGGCGGTGACCGCCATCGTCTCGGCGTCGAGGAGGATCACCCGCGCGTCGGGGTCGGGGACGTCGCCCCGCTGGGCCGCGGCGATCCGCAGCAGGTCGAAGTGGGTGACGGCGAGCAGCTTCCCGTCCGGGCTCGCGACGATGTCGCCCGGGTTGGGGTCGACGCGCGCCGAGCCCATCAGCCGGCCGTCGCGGGCGCGCAGCTTGTGCACTGAGCCATCGACGGTGGCGGTGCCGTGCGACGCGTGCGGCCCGGTGCCGATGCCCGGCACCGAGTTGGCGAGGGCGACGTAATAGAAGTCGCCGGTGGGGCTGAGCGCGGCGTGGTGCGGGGCCTCGAGCTCCACTGGGTTGATGCCCACCGGAGCCCGGCTCAGCTCGGGAAGGCTCGCCGCGCCAATCTTCGAGACGTCGAAGAACGAGAGCGTGTCCTCGAGGTTGTTGGTGATCAGCAGCCGGCCCTGTGACGGAGCCGCCGGCACCGGCCGATCGGGCCAGCTGGGGTCGGCGTTGAAGCGCAGCGCCGGCGCCGGCGCGTCGGGTTGCGAGGTCTGGCGGCACCCCGCGGCGAACAGGACGAGCGCGAGCAGCAACTGCTTCATGGGGTGACGGTGAAAGTCAGCGGCCTGGTGAAGTGGTACGGCCCTTCGGAGATCCGGTTCTGCTGAAGGTAGGCAGACAAGACGTCGAAGCTCAGCGTCCCCTTCGTCTGCGCCTTGAGGTCCTTCCACGCCGCGTCGTTGGGGGTCCACTCGTTGAGGGTCGTGACCGTCTCGAGCGGACAGGCGCGGCCGGGCACGGTGATTCGCAGCCAGTGAATCGGCCCGGTGACCGGCGGCAGGTGCGCCCACGCGGAGGAGTACAGCCACCCGCTCACCCTCTCTGGCCACGACGGCGCCCGCTGGGAAAGCAGCCCGCGGGGAACGATGCGGTCGCGGGAGGCGGTCAGCGGCGTCGTCCAAAGGAAGGTCGGCGGAGCGCCGGCACCGCTGATCGCCGCGCCCGGGGTGGGGAAGGTGAGCTGCACCGCCTTGGCGTCGT
>JAYVRT010000749.1:0-4237 GCA_043776025.1 Archangiaceae bacterium
GCGCGAACGCCCGAGCGCAGGGCGCGGGGCAGCGCGAAGAGCAGATCGATCGGCTTGCGCGAGCGATCGGTGCCTTCGTCGATCAGGTTCTCGTAGCTCAGGGAGCCTCCGTGGCCCGCGCCGTCCTCGACCGTGGCGGTGGCCGAGGCGCGGGTGAGCTCACCGAGGCGGGCGTCGACGCGCGCGGCCACCGCGCCGGAGAACCAGCCGAAGGCCCCCGCCAGCCGGCCCCAGGACTCGCCGAGCCCCCGGCTGTGCCCGCCGAGCTGAACACCCTGCCCCAGATCGAGCCGGAGCACGTCCACCCCTCGCCGGGTGAGCCGCTGGCGGATCTCCGCCGTCGCCTGCAGCTGGGCCTGGGTGCTGGGGATCGCGGTGTCGACTTCGTCGTAGGGCGCGGGCTGTGACCCGGTGACGAACGGAATGCCCCGCAGCTCGATCGCCGGAGCGATCGCGTGCCGCACGTCGCCGAAGAACCGGTACAGCTCGGAGTCGACCCGCGCGCCGAGCAGCGGGTAGCCGCGCTGGGTCACCGTGCCCGAGGCCTCGCCGATCCACACCCCCTGGCGCCAGGCCGCGTAGGGGCTGACGGTGATCACTGAGATCGGAAAGTTCGCCGAGAGCCGGGGCATCAGCTGCAGGCGATCGCGGGCCTCGCGCTCGCCCAGCTGCCAGAGCCGATCGCCCTCGAACTGTTTTCCAGCGGGAGCGCGGAACTGAGCGCAAGGCACCGGCGTCAGCGAGGCGGTGAAGAGCCGGAGCTGTTGGCACCCCACCGTCTCGTCGGGCAGCGCCCTGCCCTCATCGGCCGCGGGGCCCTCGTCACCCGACAGGCCCTGGGTCGGGCTGAGCCGCAGGTAATCGGCGAGCAGCGCGAAGTTCAGCGGTCCAATCAGGCTCCGCTCGGGCACTGCCCAGGTGACGGAGGGTAACCGGTGCAGCGGGTTGGGGCCGCTCTTCGACACGTTCCAGGCCGGAAGGTTCGGCGCAGCCCCGAAGATCGGGTAGCCCGAGCTGATGTCCTGGCGCATCCCGACGTCGAGCCCCAGCCAATGATCGTCCCCGCGGTGAAAGGCGGTCGCGGTCGAGCGCAGGTAGTTCGCCGCGCTGGCGAAGATCTCGGCGGTGAGGTCGCGGTTGTAATACCCGTCGGAGATGAACGAAGCATCGACGCGATCGTGCCAACCGGCGCCGAGCTCCTGCACGTGCCTCCAGGAGCCTTCGCCACGCAGTCCGCGCGTCTGCCCGGGCACATTGAGCAGCGGGTTCGCCGGATCCCGCTGCGACTTCAGGTCCCAGATGCCGCCGAGGGTGATCCGCCCCGATGTCGAGGGCGACGGCGCGTAGTTGAACTCGGCCGCCAACCTCGGTCCTTTGACGCCGTACGCCCCCTCGGCCGGCACCGCGGTGCCTCCGTCTGCCTGGGGGAAGAACGCCCCGGAGTAGTAGCCGGGGGTCACCGTCAGATCGAAGCTGCGCCCGAGGGTGATGAAGACAGGCTGCTCGATGCCAAAGTCGTTGAGGGTGGTGGATGATGGCCTCGGGGCGAGCAACCCGGTCTGGCGATCCGACAGCGGCAGCAGGATCCACGGCAGCCAGAACACCGGGACGCCGTGCACCCGCACCGTGGCGCCCCACATCGAGGCGCGCTGGCTGTCGTTGTCGATCAGCGCGTCGTAGCCCTTGATCGACCACGACGGCTTGTCGAAGTTGCACTCACACGGCACGAGATCCAGCGACTCGACCCGCCACTGGTCTCCCTCGCGCACCAGGTGGTTCCCGGTGATCGCCATCGTCGTCTCGCCCGCATGGGCCAGCGCGTCGGGCTCGGTGATCGCCCGCAGCGCCGCGGGAGAGATCCCCTTCTTTCCCAGCACCCGGCCGTCGCTGATGAAGATCTCCTGGATCTCGTCGTCCTCGAACCGGACGGTGACGACGTCCGCGACCACCACCATCAGCTCGCCGCCGGTCAGCCGCAGCGCCACCCGGCCGATCGCCGTCGCGAACTGCGAGCCGTGATCCCAGGTGATGCGCTCGGCGTGCAGCGCGGCGCCCGCGGTGTCGAGCTCGGCGTTGCCTTCGGCGTAGGCGCGCTGCTTCGCCCCGTCGTGGACCACGGTGTCGGCTTTGAGCTCGAACACTGAAGGAGATCCCGCATCGGCGGCCGGCGTCTGGCCCAGTGCCGCGAGGATGAGGATCGCCGGGTACAAGGCCCAGGGTTCTACGTCAGGGGCGGGCGAACTCGAGTGAGACTTCGCTCCCGTCCTGACTGGTGTGGTACCCGACGGGCTTCTTCAGCTGAATCACGACTTTGACGCTGCCGTCGGCGCTCTCCTCGGGCATCACCCGGGCGACCGCGGTGTCGAAGAAGGACGTGTCGAGCAGCCGTTCGTTGTTGGGAAGCCCGATCCGCGCGTTCTCCAGCGAGAGCACCACGTTGCGATCCGCGTCCTCCCCCACCCCGAAGCGCACCGGATCGCTGGTGCGCACGAAGACCCGCCCGACGCCGCGATCCTGCTTGAAGCCGACGAAGGTCACTCGCACCGGGCTGTTCGCCTTCGCCAAAGGCTTCGGCTTCGGCTCGGCCTCGGTGGGCGCGCGCTCGGCGATCTGCTTGCGATCGCGCTCGACCCGCTGCTCTTCGTCGCGGCGGCGCTTGTCTTCGGCCAGCCGTTCCTTCTCCGCCTTCCGGTCGGCCTCTTCGCGGGTCTTCTCGGCGCGCGCGTTCGCATCGCGGGCCTTGCGCTCCGTCTGTGCGTCGCGCTTTTCGTCCTCGAGCCTCTGCTTGTCCGCTTTCGCCGCCGCGAGCTTGGTCTCGAGCTCGGCCTTCTCCTTCGTCAGCCGCTCTCGCTCCGCCTGCTCCTTCTCGGCCTTCACCGCCGCCGCAGCGGCGAGCGCCTCGGCCCGGGTCCGCGCGGCCGCTTCCGCCCTCGCCCGCGCCTCGGCTTCGGCCCGCGCTCTCTCCTCCGCGGCCACCCGGGCCGTCTCTTCGGCCTTCGCCTTCGCCGCCACTTCGGCCTCCGCCTTCGCCCGCGCCGCTTCTTCGCGCGCTGCCTGCGCCGCGTCCGCCCTGGCCTTCGCGTCCGCCTCGGCGCGGGCCTTCGCCTCCGCCGCCGCCTTCAGTTTCGCCTCCGCCTCCGCGCGGGCTTTCGCCTCGGCCTCGGCCTTCGCCGCCGCGATCGCGTCCGCCTTCGCTTTGGCCTCCGCATCCGCCTTCGCCTTCGCTTCGGCCTTCGCCGCGGCAACCGCTTCCGCCTTCGCCCGCGCGTCCGCTTCGGCTTTCGCCTTCGCCTCGTACTCGGCGCGCACCCTGGCCTCGGTCTCGGCCTTCACCTTCGCCTCGAGCTCGGCGCGCGACTTCGCCAACGCCTCGGCGTCGGCCTTCGCCCTCGCGTCGAGCTCCGCCCGCGCCTTCGCCACCGACTCGGCGTCGGCCTTCGCCTTCGCCTCGAGCTCCGCTCGCGCCTTCACCTGCGCTTCCGCGGCTGCCTTCGACTTCGCTTCGAGGTCCGCCCGGGCCTTCGCCTGCACTTCCGCATCGGCCTTCGCTTTCGCGTCCAGCTCGGCGCGCGTTTTCGTGTCTGCCTCGGCTCTGGCCTTCGCGTCCGTCTCGGCCCGCGCCTTCGCCTCCGCTTCTGTCTTCGCCTTGTCAGCCGCCGGCTGAGCCGCGGCGTCCGTCTTCGCTTTGGCGTCCGCGGCCGACCTGGCCTTTGCCTCGGCGTCGGCGCGCGCGACGGCCCGAGCGTCGGCCACCGGGAGGTTGACGATCAACAGGTTGCCCGCGGCGCTGAGGTCGGCCTCGGTGTCCTTCTCGAAGCCGATCAGCACCCGGGCGATCGACGCCGACGCCGAGCCGTAGGTGACGGTCTTGATCCCGGTGATCGCTCCGTTGTGGACGACGATCTCCGCGGGGACGCCGGCGAAGACGGCCTCGGAGATGTCGATCACCAGCCGCGGCGGCGAGGAGAGGGTGAAGGTGGTGAAGCTCGGCTTGCGGGTGCCGGTGATCTCCACCGTCGAGCCCTTCACCTCCACCTTGCTGATGGTGTTGACGGTGACCCGTTCCTGGCCAAAGGCGACGAACGCCAGGCCGAGCGCGAGCAGCGTTGCGAAGTGCTTCATCGCGCTACAGGGTACTACGGGGGGCGAGATCCCCTATTTTCCCGCCTGCTTCAGCGGATCCGCGGCAGCGACGGTGCCCGGCCCCGGTGCTGGCGCGCGTACTCGACGAGGTTCT
>JAYVRT010000750.1:0-4233 GCA_043776025.1 Archangiaceae bacterium
CTGCGGGTCTACGGTGCGCTCAGCGTTCTCGACCTCACTGACGTGGTGGTCCGAGACACGCTCGAGGTCGGGACGAGTGGGGGCCAGGGAAGCGGAATCGTCGCCAGCGTCGAGAGCAGGGTCCAGGGAGCCCGAATCGCCCTCGAACACAATCGGAGGGCCGGGCTCGCGGCCCAGGGCGTGAAGACGGTGATCGACGTCGAGGATGTCACCGTTCTCGGAACCTCGGGGACCACCGCCGAGGCGTTCGGAGGCCTGGGGATTTCGGTGCTCACCGGAGGCCAGGTGACGGTGCGCCGTGCGCTCCTCGACGACAATCAGTGCGAGGCGATCGGCGCCGCCGACGACGGCTCGGTCCTCACGCTGTCCGACGTGACGGTGCGGAACACACGCGCCTGCCTGGACGGGGAGGGCGGCGAAGGGCTCGTCGTCTCGAAGGCACACGCGAGCGTGACTCGGGGCCTCTTCGAGAACAACCAGAGCGCGGCGATCCTCGCGGGGAATGCCGGTACGTTGCTGACGCTCACTGACGTCACCGCGCGTGATACCGCCTCCCACCTCTCACTCGGCGGCACCTACGGCGAATTCGGCGAGTCACTGCACGCCCAGCAAGGCGCGCAGGTCGAGGTGTCCCGCGTGGTCTTCGAGCGCAGCCACGAGGTCGGTGTCTTCGTTTCCTATGGGGCGCGGATCAGCGGCACCGACGTGGTGATCCGCGACACCCTCGAGGTGCTGTGCCCGCCGGCGTCCTGTCTCGCCCAGGGAGGGATCGGCGCCGCCGCGGTGGAAGGCGGCAGCCTGGTGCTCTCCGTCTTCTCCATCATCCGCAGCGCGCACCTGGGCCTCGAGCTTGCCAAGGCGGGCACCGCGGACCTGCAGTCGGGAGAGATTTCCGAGAACCCGATCGGCGTCAACATCCAGAGCCCGGACTTCGACCTTGCCCGCATTCAGCGCGACGTCGTCTTTCGCGACAACGTCCAGACCTTGAACTCCGCGCTTCTTCCACTTCCGCAGCCCACCCACCCGATTCGCTGACGCGGCGCCTGGTGACCCGGACCCGACGCCGGAATGCCTGCGTTGATTTCACCGCAGGCCTGCGAAACAGTGTGGCGTGGCATTTCCGACGAGTGCTTCGCGCCTGATCGTCGTGCTGGCCCTGATTCAGGGCTGTTCGCCGGAAACGGCGTCCCGGATCGACGACGCGACGCACCCGATTCAGCCCAATGTCCCCGCGGCTCCGATGCCTCCTGCCGCTCCGGCGCTGCCGCGGCTGACTCCCTGCCCGTCGGGCTGGCGAGAGCTGGCTGGGCCCTTTCTCGGCGACGCGGTCACCTGCGAGCCCTGGCCCGACGGCGGCATGCAGGACTGCGGCGCGGACTCAGCGCACTTCCCGGGCACCCCCGGCTGCAGCCAGATCGGCACCGCCTGCCCCCCGGGCGAGTGGCCCGAAGGTCTGCCTGCAGGAGTGCCTGTTCTGTACGTGCGCGGCGGCGCGGCGGTGGGCGGCGACGGGAGCCAGGCGGCCCCGTTCGGAACGGTGACGGCTGCGGTGCAGGCCGCGAGCGCGGGGACGATCGTCGCCCTCGGCAAGAGCACCTTCGACGAGGCGGTGCAGCTGCCGGCGGGGATCACGCTGTGGGGCGCGTGCGTCGCTCAGAGTCGGCTGGTGCCTTCGACGGCCTCGAGCAATCCGACCGTCTACGTGAAGGGCGCCGGCGTGGTGCTTGCGAACCTGGGGATCGGTGGCCCACGGCCCGGCTTGTGGCTGGAAGTGGCGGGCGCGGCGGTCGAGCTGCGAGATCTGATCATTTCCGGCGCGCAGATCGGCGGGATCGAGGCGATCGGCGCCGTTCAGATCACCGGCGCTCGGGTGATGATTCGCGGGACCCTCCCCCGGGCCGGCGTCAATGATCGGGGGCGTGGGATCGACGCCCTCGGCGGGGCACAGGTGGACCTGCGCTGGGTAGCGGTGGAGCTCAACCGCGAAGTCGCGGTGCAGGCCTCCGGCGCCGGCACGCGCATCAAGCTGTCCGACGCGGTTGTGCGCGACACCCAGAACCAGGCCAGCACCTCGGGCTTTGGCGAGGGGTTGCTCGCGATCCTCTCAGGCCAGATCGAAGGCGACCGGCTCGCGCTCGAGCGGAACCGCTTCGTCGCGATCCACACCGAGTCGGGCGGAAGGGTGGTGCTCCACGACGCGGTGATCCGCGACACCCAGGCCAGCAACCCCCAGGCAGAGATCGGCATCGGCGCGACCGTCACCCGTGGCGGCTTCCTCGGGCTCCAGCGCGTCTTCGTGCACCACAACCGCGGCGGTGGGCTCGCGGTCGGGGGCCAGGACAGCGGCATGGAGCTCACCGACGTGATCGTTCGCGAGACGCTCCTGCAATCCGCGGACGCTGGGGAAGGCACCGGAATCCTCGCGGGCACCACCGCGACGCTGACCGGAACGCGGGTCGCGGTGGAGCGCAACCGGGAGGCCGGCCTCGCCGTCAAAGGCGCCGCCGCCGTGATCGAAGACCTCACCGCGCGGGGTACCCGCTCGACCACCGCCTTCTCACGCGGCGGGCAGGGCTTCCAGCTCGTCACCAGCGGCCAGCTGACGGTCACCCGCGCCCTGGTGGACGACAACCAGTGCGACGGGATCGCGCTTGCGGGAGACGGCGGGGTGGTGCTCACCGACATCACCGTGCGGAACACCCGCGCGTGTCTCGCCGACGGGTTTGGTGGGAAGGGGCTGGCGCTTCAAGAAGGGGTGATCGCGACCGCGACCCGGATCCGGGTCGAGAACAACCGCAGCTTCGGGATCGTTGCTGATGGGGCCAACACCCGGCTCACGCTCACCGACGCAGCGGCGCTCGACACTGCCGGCGACGAGGGAATCGGCGGCAACGGGGGCCGGTTTGGCGTCGGGGTGCACGCCCAGATGGGTGCCCAGCTGACGCTGTCGAGGGCGCGCGTCGAGCGCAGCCGCGAGGTCGGGATTCTCGCGATCGCGGCGGGAAAGATCTCCGGATCGGACGTGGTGGTGCGGGAGACCCTCGAGTCAGACTGTCCCCCCGCCGTCTGCGAGGCGCGCGCGGGAATCGGCGCCGCCGCGATCGAAGGCGGGAGCCTGGTCCTCACCCATTTTTCAATCACCGATAACGCGATGCTGGGGCTCGAGCTGTCCGATGGCGGCACCGCCGACCTTCAGGCCGGGGAAATCTCCGACAACCCGATCGGGGCCAACGTTCAGACCCAGAACTTCGACCTGATCCGGCTTCAGCACGAGGTGATCTTCCGGGGGAACGCCCAGACGCTCAGCACCCAGTTTCTTCCGCTGCCGCAGCTGAACCGCCCGGTCCAATGACCGGAATCACGGCGCGGCGAGCCACACCGCGCGCAGGTCGTACCAGCCCAGCGAAGGGCGAAGGCCTCGGACCGCGATCTTCGCCGCGTCGAGCGCGGTGCGGTTGGTGAGGAAGAGGTAGGGCTCCTCCTCGTAGATCACCTGGTGGAGCTTTCGCTCCAGCGCCCGCCGCTCGGCAGGGTCGAAGGTGATCCGGATCTGCTCGAGCAGCGCGTCCGCGCGCTTGCTCTCATACGAGACGTAGTTGCTCCCCCCGTTCTTCTGGCTCGAGTGGAAGATCTGAAAATTGTCGCGCTCCGGCTCGGCGGTGCTCCAGCCGAGGCTGGCGGCGTCGAACTGGTGGGCCGCGAGCCGGCCGATGTACTGCGCGGCGTCCACCTTCTCGATCTCCATCTGAATGCCCGCCTTCTTCAGCTCTTCCTGGAGCAGGGCGGCGAGCCTGCCCACCCGCACCGAGCGGGGGTTGAGCAGGAAGGAGAACTTGAACGCGACCCCGCCCTTGTCGAGCAGGCCGTCGCCGTCGGTGTCGACCCACCCCGCGCCCTCGAGCAGCTTCGCCGCCGCGGGCGGATTGTAGGCGTACGGCTCGAGGCGAGGATCGCACGACTCCGAGAACCGGTAGTACGGGCAGGTGGTGGACGGCTCGATCTGAAGGTCGACGTTCTTCGCGACATTCGCTGCCGGGTAGAGCATCGCGAGCGCGCGGCGCACCTGCGGGTCGGCGAAGAAGGGGCGCTCTTCGTTCCAGCCGATCCACGAGTAGTTGTTCTCGACGAAGCGGACCCGGTGGTAGCCGGAGATCGCCCAGGCGTTGGCCGCGGTCGGCGCCTCGAGCGACCTCCACACCGCGGGAGGAATCCGGGTCATCAGGTCGAACTCGC
>JAYVRT010000751.1:0-4231 GCA_043776025.1 Archangiaceae bacterium
CAGACCGGGGCGACCCCGGCGCAGCTCGCGCTCGCTTGGCTGCTCAAGCGCTCGAAGGTGATGCTGGCGATCCCCGGCACCGGGTCGGTGGCGCACCTCGAGGAGAACATGGGCGCGGCCGGGGTCGAGCTCAGTGAGGTGCAGTACAAGGCTCTCACCGCGTTGGCTTAGCGCGGTGCTCCCAGGAGGCCCCGCCGCAGGCGAGTGGGTCAACCGCTACCCAGGGAGGGGAAAGTTCTTCGAAGGGGTATGTATTAAATTTAATAAACAGGGTCTCGAACCCACCGGCGCCCCCCCCCCCCCGACTCCGGAGCGCTTCGCAGCCGGCAACTGGGTCGTTGGGTCTGGGCAGAGCGGTCTGAGTCGAGGCCTACCGTGGCGCCGCGAGGTGCCGCAGAGAAGGCCCACTGACCCCTTCCCCTGCCGCCAACCTCAGCGGGCGCTGATCACCGTGGCGACGGCCGACCACCCCGCCAGCCCACGCCCTCAGCTGTCATCCGCCGGCGGCGAATCATCCCGCAGCCCGAACTCCTTCATCTTCGTCTGCAACGACTTCCGGCTGATCTGCAGCAGCCGCGCCGCCCGGGTGACGTTGCCTTCGGTCTCGGTGAGCGCCTTGGCGATCATCTCCTTCTCCAGCTCGGCCGCGCGCGCCTTCACCATCTCCTTCAGCGGCGTCTCACCGGGCGCGTGCGACGACTCGGGCACCGACACGCCGCTCTGGCCCTTCACCGAGTCGGGCAGATCGCGCGCGGTGATCCTCGGCCCGTCGGAGAACAGCACCACCCGCTCCATCAGGTTCTCGAGCTCGCGGATGTTCCCCGGCCACAGGTACGCCTGGAGCACCACCAGCGCGTCGTCCGCGATCCCCTCGATCCTCTTGTTCAGCCGCTTGTTGTACTTCTCGATGAAGTGGCTCGCGAGGCTGGGGATGTCGGTCTTCCGATCGCGCAGCGGGGGCAGCACGATCGGCACCACGTTGAGCCGGTAGTAGAGGTCCTTGCGGAACCGGCCGGCCTCGATCTCCACCTCGAGATCCCGGTTGGTGGCGGCGATCAGCCGCACGTCGACATGGGTGGTCTTGATCCCGCCGACGCGCTCGAACTCGCTCTCCTGCAGCGCCCGCAGCAGCTTCACCTGCATCTCCACCGGGATCTCCGCGATCTCGTCGAGGAACAGGGTCCCGGTGTCGGCCAGCTCGAAGCGGCCCGGCTTCGACGTCACCGCGCCGGTGAAGGCGCCGCGCTCGTACCCGAACAGCTCCGACTCCATCAGGTCCTTGGGAATCGCCGCGCAGTTGATCTTGATCAGCGGCTTCTCCCGCCGGCTGCTCCCGTCGTGGAGCGCGGTGGCGATCAGCTCCTTGCCGGTGCCCGACTCGCCGGTGATCAACACCGTCGACGGCGTGTCGGCGACCTTGTCGATCACCTTGAAGATCTCCGCCATCTGCGTCGACATCCCCACGATCGACGACCGGGCCCTTCCGTCGGCGCGGACGTTCTTCGAGTTCGCGGCCGCGGTGCGCGAGGCCTTGGCGACGACCGCCTGGATCTCCGCCTGCTCGAACGGCTTGGTGATGTAGTCGAAGGCCCCGAGCTTGATCGCCTCGACCGCCGAGTCGACCGTGCCGTGGGCGGTGATGATGATCACCGGCACCTCGGGGTGGTTGGCGATCATCGACTTGAGCAGCTCCAGCCCGCCGACCTTGGGCATCACCAGGTCGGTGACCACCACCTCGACGCCGTGCTTCTCGATCTCCGCCAGCGCCTGCTCGCCGTCGGCGGCGACGGCCACCTCGTGGCCTTCCTTGCGGAGCATCGCCGCGAGCACCTTGCGGAGGTTCGCTTCGTCATCGACCACCAGGACCCGGGACACGGGATCTGTTTGGGCCACTGCCGGGGTGCCGTCAAGGCCCAACGGCGGCCTGTCGGCCCGGCGGATGCAAACGGGCGTGGAGTTGCGCCTCGGCGCTCATCCCCTAACCTGACCGGTGAACGCATTTGCCTGTCCGCCCCGCGCTCGCCTCTCCCCGTCTCTTGCCCCCCGCCCCCTCCACCTCCAGCCCCGCGGATCGCAGTGGCCGGGGAGCCACGTGGGTCGCCGCGGGGATCCTCGCTTCGCGGGTGATGGGCCTCGTCCGGCAGCGGATCTTCGCCCACTACCTCGGGGTCGGCCCCGCCGCCGCCGCCTACGCCGCCGCGCTGCGGATCCCCAACTTCCTTCAGAACCTGCTGGGGGAAGGCGTGCTCTCCGCGTCGTTCATCCCGGTCTACGCCTCGCTGCGGGCGAGGCAGGAAGACGAGGAGGCCGACAAGGTCGCGGGCGCGATCTTCGGCCTGCTCGCCGTCGCCACCGGGCTGCTCGTCACCCTCGGCGTCCTCTTCACCGGGGCCTTCGTCGCGGTGATCGCCCCCGGCTTCAGCGGCGCCCAGCGGGAGCTGACGATCTCGCTCTCGCGGATCCTCTTCCCCGGCACCGGCCTGCTGGTGATGAGCGCCTGGTGCCTGGGAATCCTCAACAGCCACCGCCGCTTTTTCCTCTCCTACGCCGCGCCAGTGGTGTGGAACGGCTGCATCATCGCCGCGCTCGTGGGCTTCGGCGGCCGGGTCGACAACGACGAGCTCGCGCGGTGGTCGGCGATCGGCACCGTGGTTGGATCCTTCGCCCAGTTCGCGATCCAGCTGCCCAACGTGCTGCGGCTGCTCGGGCGCTTCCGGCCCGCGGTGTCGACCTCGCTGGCCAGCGTCCGTGGCGTGCTGAAGAACTTCGCGCCGGCGGTGCTCGCGCGCGGCGTGGTGCAGATCAGCGCCTGGCTCGACACCGCCTACGCCTCGCTGATCACCGAGCGGGCAGTGGCGGCGCTGACCAACTCCCAGACGCTCGCGCTGCTGCCGGTCTCGCTCTTCGGCATGGCCGTGTCCGCCGCCGAGCTGCCCGAGATGTCGGCCGACGCCGCCCGGGGCGCCGACGATCGCGCCGCGGTGCTGCGCGATCGGATCTCCACCGGCCTGCAGCGGATCGCCTTCTTCGTCGTCCCCAGCGCGGCGGCGTTCATCTTCATCGGCGAGCAGCTGTCGGGGCTGCTGCTGCAGACAGGCCGCTTCACCGCCCGCGACTCCCGCTACGTCTGGTACCTGCTCGCCGCCGCCTCGGTGGGGCTGCTCTCTCAGACGATGGGCCGCCTCTACTCCTCCGCGTTCTGGGCGCTCAAGGACGTGCGCACCCCGCTGAAGATCGCCGCCGCGCGGGTGACCCTCGGGGCAATGCTCGGCTACGTCGCCGCCCGGCTGCTGCCCGGTTGGCTCGACGTGCCGCCCGAGCTCGGCGCCGCCTTCCTCACCGCCTCCAGCGGGGGGGTCGCCTTCGTCGAGTACGCGCTGCTGCGGCGGGCGCTCGGGCGGCAGATCGGCGACGTCGGGCTCCCCGGCGGCCGGATCGCCATCCTCTGGAGCTGCGCGATCGCCGCCGGCCTCGCTGGGCTTGGCCTCAAGCTCGCGCTCACCGCCCACTTTGGCCCCTCGCCGCTGGCGCTCGAAGAGTGGGGCGGCAGCTTCCTCCCCCCGCCGAACCTGCCTGCCTGGCTCGTCGCCGCCGGCTGCGTCGCCGTGTTCGTCGCCGTCTACGGGGGGACCACCGTGCTCTTCGGGATTCCCCAGGCCCAGGCGATCGCGCGCCGGGTTCTCCGCCGGGGCCGATGAATAAGGTCCGCTAAGGCCCCTCAGAAAAGCGCGCCGGCATTGAAACCAGTTTTGCTGATGCCGCGTAGAAGGCTATACACGCCGCGCCTCTGAAGGGGCTCGGTGTGATCCTCGGCCCATGGAGGGCCAGTCACCACATCGCAGGGAGACAAACAGATGAAGAAGGGAACTCTGATCGCCGGTGCCGTTGCTTCGATGTTCGCCATGGGCGCTTTCGCCGCGGACAAGGCCGCTCCGGCCGCCGCTCCGGCGAAGGACGGGAAGGACGCTGCCAAGGTCAAGTGTGTCGGCCTCAACGAGTGCAAGGGCAAGGGCGCTTGTGGCGGCGCGGGCAATGACTGCGCTGGCAAGAACGCCTGCAAGGGCAAGGGCGTCACCCCGATGACCGAGGCTGACTGCAAGGCGAAGAAGGGCACGGTCGTCGCCGACGCCGCCCCGAAGAAGTAATTCGGTTCGTCGCAGGTCTACTTTTGAGGGGCTGGCGGCTCGGTTCAAGGGTCGCCAGCCCCTTTTTTCCTGGGCTAAGGAGTGCA
>JAYVRT010000752.1:0-4231 GCA_043776025.1 Archangiaceae bacterium
CGCTCTGGGTCGGAGTCGCCGTCGACGCGGCGCTGCTGCTGCTCGGCTTCCTCGCGCTCGGGTGGGCGTACGGCCCTCGCACCGCGCTGGTGGCGATGACCGTCTTCGGCGCGATGGACTTCTACATGTTCGGCAACAACTGGTTCGGTGCCGCGCTCCGTCACGACTGGCTGGCGCTTTGGTGCCTCGGGCTGGCGCTGCTCAAGCGCGGCCACTTCTTCCTCGCGGGCGGGCTGCTCGCCTGGGCAGCGTTGATCCGCGCCTTCCCGGCGATCACCTTCGCCACCCTCACCGTCCCCATTGCCGTTGCGTTCGCCTCCCAGCGCTACACGCTCGGCCATGCCTTCTCGACCCGCGCCTTCCTCCGCGAGCATTCCGGCTTCTTCCGGCTCGCCCTCGGCGCCGCGAGCGCCAGCGCGGTGCTCCTCGCGGCCTCGGCGCTCGTCTTCGGCCCCTCGGCCTGGCTGCACTGGGCCCAGAAGATGGCGGGCTTCGCCGGTGGCGGGTACCTCAACAACATCGCCATCAGCAGCGTCATCGGCCGGCCGGCGGTGCTCGCCGCACTGGTCGCGCTGATCCTCCTCGCGAGCGCGGTGGCGTTGCGCAACGCTCCGCTCGACGAGGCGGCCGCGTTCGGCGCAGCGCTGGTGGGCATCGTCTTCGCCCCCGCCAACTACTACCTCCACTGCTTCTTCCTGCTCGCGGTGCTCGGGAGCGAACGCGCGCGGAGCGGCTGGGGCGCCGGGGTCTGGTTGGTGCTGCTGGCGATGTGCGCAGGGTGCTACTTCACGACGCTCACCTCCGACATCGGAGAGCACTTCCGCCGCGAGAGCTGGGCGATGCTCGTCGCCGTCGGGGCGTTGGTCTCACTGCGGTTGGCGCAGAGCTTCTGGGTTCGGGCGGCCTCGGGGGAGCCGGCACTGACGACCCAGGTCGCACCGGCCATGCCCGTCAACGCTGATCTCGCTCGCTGAGCACCTCGAGCACCACCTGGTGGATCAGCCGCATCAGCGTCTCGCGGGTGACGTCGGGCTTCTTGCCGTGGCAGCGCTCTCGATTGGGGCAGGTGCGGCACGCTTCCTTCTCCGGATGAGGCTGGGACTCTTCGCAGGCCATTGCCTCGACGGTTGCCGAGCCGGGGCTCGGCGCCGTTGATCCAGATCAACTCCTTGATCCAGGTCAAGTCGAGGCCCCGTCCGCCGGGCTTTGTCCGGACACCATGAAGACCGACCGCCAACTGTTCTACGACCCGTCGCGCCCCCTCGATCTCTCCACGCTGCTCACCGCCGATCGCCCGGCGAAGTCGCGGTACAGCGCGCCGTCGACGCTGCTCCAAAACCCCGACGCGATCGTGATCGGCTCGGGCATCGGCGGCCTGGCGATCGCCAGCATGCTCGCGCAGAAGAAGAACTACCGGGTGCTGCTGCTCGAGGCGCAGAAGACGCCAGGTGGGTGCACCCATTGCCACGAGCTCGAGGGCTTCGAGTTCAACAGCGGCATCGACAGCATCGGCGACATGGATCCGCGGGTTGGCCGCGGGCTGTTCCGTTCGACGATCGACTTCATCACCGGGGACAGGCTCGAGTGGGCGAAGATGCCCGACGTCCACGAGATCTGCGCCTTCGGCGACGAGGTCTTCAAGTGGCACAGCTCGGCCGAGCAGAACATCGAGTGGGTCGAGAAGCAGTTCAAAGGAGAGGGCGACGTCCGCAAGTATTACGAGCTCGAAGAGGACATCGAGTGGGCCGCCTGGAGCTGGGGCTTCTCGAAGCTGCTCCCCGAGTGGCTGCCCGAAGGCGCGCGGGAATCCGTCTACCGGGCGACCGGTGGCAAGTGGCGCAAGTACATGGGCCGCACCACCGAGAGCGTCTTTCGCAACGAGCTCGGCTTCTCCCAGAAGTTGGCGGCGATCTACTCGTACATGTACGGCAACTACGGCGAGCTCCCCCGGGACTCGCCCTTCGCCTTCCACTCCGCCAACCTCTACCACTACCGCAACGGCGCCTATTACCCGGTCGGCGGCCCCGGGCAGATCGCCCAATGCATCGTGCCGATCATCGAGCAGCACGGCGGCCAGTTGGCCGTCGGCACCGCGGTCGAGCGGATCCTGATCGAGAACAACCGCGCCGTCGGGGTGAAGCTCGCCAATGGGGAAGAGGTGCGCAGCAAGCTCGTCATCAGCGACGCCTCCGCCTGGACCACCTGGACCCAGCTGGTGGACCCCGAGATCGCGGTGCGCACCGGCTACGCCCGCAAGCTCGAAGACTTGAAGCCCAGCCCGGCGCACCTCTACCTCTTCCTCGGCTATGACGAGGCGATCGAGCTCCCCAAGGAGATCATCTGGCAGATGCCGAAGTACGACGGCGTCGATCTGTACGATCTCACTTCGGCCGATCACCTCTACAAGGGCGAAAAGCGCTTCGAGGGCATGGGCGGCTACATCCTCTCTCCCTCGGCGCGGGACCCGATCTACTCCCAGCGCTACCCCGGCAGGTCGACGGTGATCGCGCTCGCCGAGGCGCCGCCCGACTGGGTAGCCCGCGCCCGCACCGACAAACAATTCGAGGCCGAGCTCAAGGCCGGCGTCACCGAGAACCTGACCCGCATCGTCCACCGCCACATGCCGCAGCTGAAGGGGAAGACGCCCGCGTTCATGGCTTCGGGGGTGCCGATGGGCTGCAACCCGCGCTCCTGGCATGGCTGCTCTTTGGGTCTCGAGCCGAGCGGCGCCCGGTTCGTCAAGCACACCCACTGGCTGCGCCCGCAGACCCTCATCGACGGCCTCTACCTGACCGGGCAGGACTCGTTCTCCCCCGGCTTCGCCGGAGCGATGACCTCGGCGCGGCTGACCTACAGCGCGCTCACCGGGAATTGGCCCTTCATGCTGGCCTGACGCCTTCGCGTCGTCCCTGGCCGCGGACCCTTGCGATGCGGCCCGACCCGCTCGGCCCCTCGCGCGGTCGGCGTGGTGGAGCCCGAATGGGTGGGGTTAAGGTCCGTGGCATGCCTGATCTCGGCCCAGCCTTCGGAGCCCTGCTGGAACTGTTCGGCCCGGTGGTCGGCGAGGCCCTCAAGGCTCTGCTCCGCACGGTCTTCGGGATGGTCCTGCTCGGCGCGGCGGTGATGGCGTGCACGGTCGGCTACGCGGCGCAGGGCTCCTGGCTGCGCGGGCTGATCGCGGGCGGGCTCTGCGCGGTCGCCTTGGCGGTTGTGACCGGGATCCTCGCGGTGAAGAACGCGGTGATGCGGGGACTGCTGCACGGGATCGAGCGGCTCGGCCTGAGCGCGAAGTTGCTCCGGATTCTCTTCGATCAGATTGGCGTCACCGAGGCCAGCGAGCAGGGGGAACGCGCTGGAGCAGTGGGCCGCGCCGCCGAACGCGTCCCACTGGCGCAGGCCGAGAAGAGACTGCGCGGTGCGGTCGAGGGGCTGCTCGGTCAGCGAGCCGCAAAGACAGGGGTGCGCGCCTGGATGGCGCGGAAGGTGATGGCGGGGACGCTCGTGCGCGTCGAAGCGGTCACGCTCACCCGCTTCCGTGAAGACGATGCGAAGCTCGGCGGAGTGGATCTGAAGTTGGTGCGCGACGAGCTCGGCGCGGGAATTGACGGGGCCATCGGCCGTTCGATCGCCTCGAAGCTGAACGCGCTCAACATCGTCATCGCCGGGGTGTTCGTCATTCTCTCGGGCTTCATCGCCATCGCCGTTGCTCGCTTGCAGGTCTGAGGCGCCGAAGCCCGCCCGAGTCGAAGCTTGCAGCCACAGCCCGTTGAGCCCCTTCTCCAACTGGCCCCGTCGTCGCCTTCACCCCTCGCTGCCCGCTCGCTCACCGGAAACCTCTTTTTTCAGTGGCCGCGGACGACGGCGATGATGTCGGCCAGCGTGCCGAGCAGCCCGCGCTGCTGAATCGCCTCGAGCTCTCCGCGGTCGAGCCAGACGCTGTCGCAGGTGTGGCAGATGTCCATCACCACCCGCTGGTCGCGCTCGGAGATGATCTTCTCCATCGGCTTCACGCCGGGGCACTTGGGGCAGAAGAGGATCCGCCCCTGGGTCTCGATGCCCGGCAGGTTCCTCCACTTCAGCAGCCGCACGTCGACCACCGACTCGACCGCCTTCAGGTCTCCAAAGCCGATGAAGTGCCCGGTGCACTTGCTGCAGTCATGCGCGTCGATGCTCAGGTCTGCCATCTGCAGGCGCGAGGCGGTCATCGGAATCAGGCAGCGCGGGCATTTCA
>JAYVRT010000753.1:0-4228 GCA_043776025.1 Archangiaceae bacterium
GTTTCGCAAGCAGATGGGGCCGTTCGTGCTGATCCAGCGGCCGCCGGAGCAGCAGGGCCCGGGCGACACCGATCTGATGGGCCTGCCGATGAACGTGCAGAGCACGACGATGGCCAAGCCCGGCGCGGTGTCCAAGGGGACGCTGGCGCTGCTGTTCCAGTTCGACAGCCTGGTGGTAGCCTCGCTCCCCCCGCTGCAGGGCGTGGACAGCCTCACCGTCGGCCGTCAGCCGGACTGCGAGCTGGTGATCGAACACTCCTCGGTCTCGAAGCGGCACGCGATGCTGCGGTGGGACTCGGCGGGCAAGCGGGCGACGGTGCAGGACCTGGGCTCCACCAACGGCACCTTCCTCAACGCCAACATCAAGATCCGCACCGAGAGCATCCTCAAGGACGGAGACATCATCAGCTTCGGGGACGTGCAGTTCTGGTACCTGCTGACCGAGACGCTGTACGCGAAGCTGTCGCAGACCCGCGGCCAGATTCTTCCGCGCGGCGTCTGATTTCTAGAGCTGATGCGTCGGTCGGGGCATGTCCCCCACCTCTGCCGCGATGAGCGCACGATTCCTCAGGGTTTTTGACGCTGAGGCGGGCCACCTGCCCCGCGCGTACTGGTTCCTCTGGGGGGGCACCTTCGTCAACCGCCTCGGCTCGTTTGTCCTGCCGATGCTGACCATCTACCTCACCACCCGCCGCCACCTGTCGCTGCAGGACGCGGGAGAGATCATGGCGCTGCTGGGCCTGGGCTCGCTCGGAGGGGTCACCCTGGGTGGGGTGCTGGCCGATCGCCTCGGCCGGCGGGCGACGATGGTGCTCGGCCTCGGGGTCGGGGCGGCATCGATGCTGGCGCTCGGAGCGGCCTCGAGCAAATGGCAGCTGGCGGTCGCCGTCACCGCGGTGGGGCTGCTGGGCGATCTCTACCGCCCAGCCTCGCAGGCGATCATCGCCGACCTCGTCGCCCCCGAGCACCGGATGAAGGCCTTCGGGCTGCTCTACTGGGCGATCAACCTGGGCTTCGCCGCCGGCACGGCGCTGGCGGGATTCCTCGCCGAGAACCACTTCACTGCGCTCTTCGTCGGCGACGCGGTCACCACCTTGATCTTCGCCGGGGTCGTCTACCGCTTCATTCCCGAGTCGAAGCCAATGGACCCGCCGCCGGGCACCCCCGGCTCGCTGCTGACCCCGTTCCTCGACCCGGTGTACCTGCCATTCTTGATCCTCAACTTCGTGATCATCGTCGTCTTCTTCCAGCACCTGGTGGCGATGCCGGTGGACATGGCGAACAAGCACCTGGGGCCCAGCGACTACGGCCTGGCGATCGCCACCAACGGGGTGCTGATTGTCCTGCTCCAGCCGATGATCAGCCGCTGGCTGCGGAACACGCCGCGCTCGCGGGTGCTGGCGGCTGGCTCGATCTTCATCGGGGTGGGCATGGGGTCGGCGGCGTTCGCCGACAGCCTGCCCGGCTACATCGGCGCGGTGGCGATCCTCACCCTGGGAGAGATCCTCGAGTCGCCGACCTCGTCGAGCATCATCGCCGACCTGTCTCCGGCGCACCTGCGCGGCCGGTACCAGGGAGCGTTCACGCTGAGCTGGAGCCTCGCGATGCTGGTCGCGCCGGTGATCGGCCCCTGGGTCGTCTGGGTGGCGGACATGCGGACGCTGTGGTTCTCCTGCCTCGGGGTGGGCCTGGTCTGCGCCGCGCTGCAGCTGACGCTGGCGGGTCCGCGGCGACGGCGGCTGGCGCTGCTGGGCACCGCGGTCAGCGGGCTGCCGGACTAACCCGCAGGAAGCGGTTGAGGATCAGCTCGGTCTTCGCGTCCTGGATTTGTCCCGACGCGAAGTCCGCGAAGAGCGCGTCGGCGGTGCGCCAGCGCAGCCTGCCGCCCTCTTCCATCGGGCTCCCGTCTCCCTCGGGGACCTGCTGGGGCAGGCCGGTGACGTCGACGGCGGCGGCGAAGATCTTCTCCGAGAGGATTCCCGGAGCGAGGAAGAACGGCGCGCCGAGCAGCTGCAGCTGTCCCGGGGTGACGGCGAACCCGGCTTCCTCGAGCACCTCGGCGGCGCAGCGGACGCGGATCCCCGCCTCGCCCAGGTCCTCGGGCTCGAGCAGGCCGGCGACGATCTCCTCGCAGAACAGGTGGCTCCTGCCGTCGGGGATCACCGCCTGCTTGTCCTTGCGAAAGTACGCGGCGGGCCGCAGGTTCTCGCGGGTGAGGTACTCGCGGACGCCCTGCACCCCGGTGCGCCAGACGAGCACCGCCACCGCGTCGAGCTTCGGGCGATCGACGACATCGACCCGGTAGACCGACGAGCTCGAGCCATCGGCACGGCGGTTCTTCACCCGCAGCCTGCGGATCATGAGAAAACCTTCATCGCACCGGCCGGTGGCGGTGAAGTCCTCCACCACTTCCAGCCCTGTCACCTCGAGTTCGCCCATGCCAAGGCGGGGCTTTACCAGAACCCGAAGGACACATAGGGTCCGCGCGCTTTCGCCGGGCCCCCAACATCACCACGGTCGAACGTGACTCGCTTCCGCCTCCTCGCCTCCTCGCTCCTCACCGCCTTCGTCGCCGCCTCCTGCCTGCCGGTGGTGTCAGGGCAGCCGACCGATCTGTCGGACCAGGAGATCCGCCTCACCTTCCTCGCGACCACCGACATCCATTCCCGGTTGCTGCCGTACGACTTCTCTCCGGTGAAGACGGACGTCGACCTCGGCCTGATCCCCGAGGCAGGCCCCTTCGGCGGCGTCGCCCGGCTGGGCGCCCTGCTCCACCGCGAGCGCCGCAACGCCGACCGGGTGCTGCACCTCGACTCGGGCGACAGCTTCCAGGGAGCGCCGATCTTCAACGTCAACTTCGGAGAGGTCGAGTACCGCTGGCTCTCGCGGATGCGGGTCGACGCCGCGGTGCTGGGAAACCACGAGTTCGACGCGGGCGCGCTCAACTTCACCAACCAGGCGCGGGACAACGCCACCTTCCCGGTGCTGGTCTCCAACTACTTCTGGGACGACTACCGCGACCCCAACAGCAACAAGACCGCGCTCTACACCCAGCCGTACACGATCAAGAACGTCCAGGGCGTCCGGGTCGGGGTGATCGGCGTCGGAAACATCGGCTCGCTCAACTCGATCGTCGAAGGCGGCAACTCGCTGCAGGCGACCCCGCTCGAGGCGAACGAGGCGGTGCGCTCGTACGTCGAGCTGCTCAAGCCGGTGACCGACGTGATCGTGATCCTGAGCCACGCCGGCCTCACCGAGGATCAAGACATGATCCAGGGCTACGAGGCCTATTACGAGTACGGGAGGATCAAGTACTTCCTCGGCGAGCAGGTCACCTCCGGGCCGATCAAGCGCGACAACCTCTGGAAGATCCTCGAGTGGTTCGGGCCCGAGAAAGACCCGAAGTCGGTGGTGCGGGTACGGATCCCGGGCGTCAGCGGCATCGACGTGGTGCTCGGAGGCCACCTCCACGTGGTGCTCAACCCGCCACAGCTGCTCACCGACCCCTCGGGCCGGAAGGTGGTGCTGAGCCACAACGGCTCGTTCTCCAAGTACCTCGGGCGGCTCGACGTGGTGGTGAAGATGCCGCCGATCGGTGGCGCGCCCGAGGGCGCCGAGGTGGTGAGCCACGCCTACCGCGTCTTCCCGGTGGACGCGCTGTGGTGCTCGGACGCGATGCACGACTACTACAAGTCGAAGTTCTGGACGGTGGGTGACTTCCCCCGCGATCCCGGCGTGCGCAGCGAGATCGCGCACTGCACGTCGCTCGAGGATCCGAACACCACCCAGCTGCTGCAGCCGTACATCCTCGACCTCGACTTCAAGCTGCAGCTGACCTCGCTGTTCGCCTACGCGCCGCGGGACATCGCCCGCCGCAACAGCAGCAGCGGCGGCGACTCACCGCTGGGCAACATCACCGCCGACTCGATGCGCAAGCGCCGCCGGGTCGAGGCCGAGGTCGCGGTCACCAACTCGCTGGGCATCCGCGACAACCTCTACGCGGGGCCACTGACCTACGAGTCGATGTTCAACGTCTTCCCCTTCGAGAACACGATCAACGTGATGTACCTGTCGGGCGCGGAGATGCAGGAGATGTTCGACTTCATCGCCGAGCGCTCGGCCACCCGCGGGTGCATCAGCCAGGCGCAGGTCTCGGGCGCCCGCTTCACGATGGACTGCGCCCAGTCGCAGCTGAACAACCTGCGGCTCGCCTGCGACCCGAAGAACG
>JAYVRT010000754.1:0-4224 GCA_043776025.1 Archangiaceae bacterium
CGTCGGGGATCTCGACCTCGAATTCCTCTTCCATCGCCATCACCAGCTCGACGATGTCGAGGCTGTCTGCTCCGAGATCCTCGATGAAGGAGGACTCGAGCTTGATCTCGTCTTCGCCCACGCCGAGTTGGTCGGCGATGATGGACTTGACCTTGGCCTCGATGTTCGTTGCAGACATATGGGATCGACCCTCGTAACTGCGGTTTCGACTGCGTTGAACGGGCGCGCCTATACCCCAGCCCGGTTGCTCACAAAAGCACCAGCTTCACATGTACATCCCGCCGTTGACCTTCAAAACCTCGCCCGTGATGTAGGCCGCGTCCGCGGAGGCCAGAAACGCCACCGCCTTCGCGACCTCTTCCGGAGCGCCCAGCCGCGCCAGCGGGATCACCTCGAGCATCTTCGACTTCATCTCGTCGGGGATGTGGGCCGTCATGTCGGTGCTGATGAACCCCGGGGTGACCGCGTTGACCCGGATGTTGCGGCTCGCCAATTCCTTCGCCAGCGCCTTGGTCAGCCCGAGCAGGCCGGCCTTGGACGCGGCGTAGGCGGTCTGCCCACCGTTGCCCGTCTCGCCGATGATCGAGCTCAAGTTGATGATCGCCCCCGACCGCTGCTTCATCATCGGCCGGCACACGGCCCGGCTCAGCGCCCAGGCGCCGCGGAGGTTGGTGTCGATCGTCTTGTCCCAGTCTTCGTCCTTGAACCGCATGATCAGCCCGTCGATCGCCACGCCCGCGTTGTTGACGAGGATGTCGAGCCGGGTGAAGTCCTTGATCACGTCGTCCACGGCCTTGGTGCAGGCGGCGGTGTCGGCGACATCGAAACGGATCGCCTTCGCCTTGCCGCCGATGTCGGTGATCTGCGTCACCGTCTCCGCGGCCGCGGCCTCGTTGCCATGGTAGCTCAAGACCACCGTCGCGCCCCGGCGCGCCAGCTCGAGGCTGATCGCCCGGCCAATGCCGCGGGAGCCGCCGGTGACCAGCGCCACTTTGTCTTTCAAGTCGCTCATGCCGTCGCCTCTTTGGCCGTCAGGGCCTTCTCCAGGCTCGCCGGATCTTCGACCCCGGCGCACTCGATGCCCTTGGCGATGCGCCGTACCAGACCGCAGAGCACCTTGCCCGGACCAAGTTCGACGATCTTCGTCACGCCCTGCTGCTCGAGCAGCTGCACCGACTCGACCCAGCGCACACTGCCGGTCACCTGGCGCAGCAACAGCTCGGCGATCCGCCCCGGGTCCTGGTTCGCCCGGGCCTCGACATTGCTCACCACCGGGATCTGGGGGGCGGCGAAGGCGATGCGGGAGAGCACCTCGCCCAGGCGCGGGACCACCGGCTGCATCAGCGCACAATGGAAGGGAGCGGACACTGGCAGCGGCACGACCCGCTTCGCCCCGGCTTCCTTCAACTTCACCGTCGCGCGCTCGACCGCGGCCGCGTGGCCGGCGATCACCGTCTGCTGGGGATCGTTGTAGTTCGCCGGCGCGACCACCTGCCCTTCCGCCACGGCGTCGCAGATCTCCTTGATCTTCTCCGGGGCCAGGCCGAGCACCGCGGCCATCGCGCCGATTCCCTGGGGCACGGCCTCCTGCATGAACGTGCCCCGCGCGCGCACCGCCCGCACCGCGTCGGCCAGCGGGAGCGCCTTCGCCGCGACGAGCGCCGAATACTCACCCAGCGAGTGCCCGGCGACAAACGCCGGTTGGAGCTCGAAGCGACGGCTGAAGACCGCGTGGGCGGCGACGCTGACGGTGAGGATCGCCGGCTGGGTGTTGGCAGTGAGCTTGAGCGCGTCCTCCGGCCCGTCGAAGCACAGCGCGGACAGCTTCTCCGACAGCGCGTCGTCGGCAGCGTCAAAGACCGCCTTCGCCTCGGGGTATTGCTCGCACAGGGCCTTGCCCATGCCGACGAACTGGCTGCCCTGCCCTGGAAAGAGGAACGCGACCTTCACCACCGCACCATCGCGCTGCCCCAGGACATGCCCGCGCCGATCGCCATCATCGCGATCGTGTCTCCGGCCTTGAGCCGGCCGGCGCGGTTCGCCTCGTCGAGCGTCATCGGCAGCGAGGCTGACGAGGTGTTGCCGTACTTCTCGATGTTGAGCCAGGCCTTCTCGCGCGGCAGCTTCAGCCGCTCGAGCACCGCATCGATGATCCTCAAGTTCGCCTGGTGGGCGATCAGGTGGGTGACATCGCCGGGGCCCATGCCGTTGGCGGCCAGCGCCTCGTTGACCGCGTCGGTGAGGCTGCGCACCGCGAACTTGAAGACCTCGCGGCCGTTCATCGAGACCTTGTGCAGCTTGTCCTTGAGCATCTGCTCGTTCGCGGGGAACTTGCTGCCCCCGCCCCGGATGCAGAGGATGTCGGTGAGCTCGCCGGCGGTGTGCAGGTGGGTGGTGAGCACCCCGCGCGCTGGGTCGGAAGACGGCCCGAGCACCATCGCCCCCGCCGCGTCTCCGAAGAGGACGCAGGTGTTTCGATCTTCCCAGTCGATGACCCGGGTGAGCAGCTCGGCGCCGATCACCAGCGCCCGCTTCACCGCGCCGGTGGCGATGTACTGCGAGGCGATCGACATCCCGAAGAGCGAGCCGGCGCAGGCGGCCGAGACGTCGAAGGCGAACGCCTTCTTCGCGCCGAGCTTGGCAGCGACGAACGCGGCGCAGGCCGGCATCGGCATGTCGGGAGAGATCGTCCCGACGACGATCATCTCCAGGTCTTCGGCCCGCGTCTTCGCCATCTCGAGAGCGCGGACGGCGGCCTTCACCGCCATGTCCGAGGTCACCTCGTCGTCGGCGGCGACCCGGCGTTCCTTGATCCCTGTCCGTTCGACGATCCACTCGTCCGAGGTGTCGACCAGCTTCGCCAGGTCGGCGTTGGTCATCACCTTTGCAGGGGCGTAGCTGCCGGTGCCGATGATCTGCGCGCGAATCATGACGGGCGGCGTCTCTACACGGATGCCATGGGGCTGTCACCGCGAACTGTTTTTCGCAGTGCGTAGGACCCGGCGCGGGGCCCGGCCCCCCACCCCGGGGTTGCCGAAAGCCGTGGGCTTTTGCGTGGATGGCTCGTCCATTCAGACGCGGCCTACCCCGGCCCGGTGAAAATCGTGGTCAGGCGCGGCGCCGACGCCTGAACGCTCCGAGCAGGCCTACGAGCGCGAAGAGCACCCCCGGCTCCACGGTCGCGCAGGAGCAGCCTCCGCCGACGAGCTGTTGTTGCCGAATCGCCTGTTTCCAGGCCCGGGTCGCCGGGGTCGGATCGCGATTGCCCGCGGCGTCGACGGCGCGCACCGAAAGCGTGTGGTCGCCCGGCGCCAACCCGGGGAAGGTCTGGTTCTTCGAACACGGGGCGAAGTCGGCCCCGTCGAGGCTGCACTCGAAGGCGGCCGCGGCGTCATCCGAACCGAAGGTGAAGCTCCCCGTCGAGTCGAAGCTCTGATCGGGCGGCGAGGTGACGATCTGCGTGTCCGGAGGCAGGGTGTCGATCGTCACCTGAACGGGCGCCGACGGCCCGCTCTGCTGCCCGCCCTTCTCGGCCTTCGCGGTGAGGGTGTGGGGGCCGTCGGTCAGCGCGGTGCCCAGGGTAAACGTCCAGTCGCCGTTGCCGTCGGCGGTAGCGGTCCCGACGGCGACCCCGTCGACGAAGACGGTGACGACGCTGTTCGGCGGGGCCTTGCCAGTGATGGTCGGGTTCGGGTTGGTGCTGAGCGTCCCGTTCGTCGGCGAGGTGATCACCGGGGCGGTGACGGTGCCGCTGGTGACGGTGAAGGTGTTGGTGGCGGAGGTGGCGCTCAGGTTCCCGGCGGCGTCGGTCGAGGTCGCGCGCACGGTGTGCTTCCCATCAGAGAGCGGCGCGCCCACCGGAAGGATCCAGTGCCCGGAGGCGTCGGTGACTGCCGTGCCGATGAACTGGCCGTCGAGCGTCACCGCCACCGTCGAGCCCGGCTCCGCGGTGCCGGTGATCATCGGCCGGTTGTTGGTGAGCACCGCTCCGTTGGCCGGAGTGACGACGATCGGCGCGGCCGGCTTCGAGGTGTCCACCACCCAGGTGAAGCTCGCGGGCGTGGTGTCGACGTTGCCCAGCGCGTCCCTGGCTCGCACCTGCAGCGTGTGGCTGCCGTCGGCGAGCCCGAGGAAGGTCGCGGGGTCGGTGCAGGCGACGAACGGACCTCCGTCGAGGCTGCACTCGTAGGTGACACCCGCGCGGTTCGAAGAGAGATCGAAGGC
>JAYVRT010000755.1:0-4221 GCA_043776025.1 Archangiaceae bacterium
GCTGCGGCGTTCCGAAAGAACCCGACGATGCGGGGACTGCTGATGCGGGTATGACGGCGACCGACAGCGGTTCGACCGCCCCTTGCGCCTCGGGCTGTCACCACCGGGCTTGAGGGAGACCAGGATCACCGGAATCACCGGGGACCAGGGACCCACCCGGTGATTTCAGCGCGGTTCTTCGCCCAAGCCGACAGCGCAGATGACGCGCAGGGCCGATCCGCTCGTCGGTGACGGCGGTGGGCGGGCTGACTCTCCCCGGTGAGGGCGATGGGCGATCGATGTTGGCCGGCGGTGGTTCTCCTGAGACGGCGAGCTACAGCAAACGAAGTTGGCGCCAGTCGTGGTCGCGCTGGACGCGATGCAGGTGACCGCGGAAGTGCGGCGCGAGGAGCAGGCGGCCAAGCATCGCCGCGACGCGAGCACCGCTGGCCGGCCCGGTGACATTGCGGATGGCGTTGACGAGCTGCTGGGGCGCACTCCAGAGTTGGTGGCCCCGCGAGAGCGCGAGATCGCCGATCACGTCGGCCCTCAGCAGTCCCGCGGGGACGACGAGCGAGTAGTCGAGGCCGTGCTCGGCATCGAGCGACTCGAGCAGGCCCCAGCGCTCATCGTCGTCGGGTGCCGCTGTGAGGGCGGGCGCAGCCCGCCCATCGTCATCGACGACGACGGCGACCAGGCGATGCTTCGCGCGCCAGATGCCGCAGGCGGCCATCACGACACCTCGGGGCAGAAGCCTTTTCCATCGAAGACGAAGTGCTCGCAGCGCTCAGTGAGGCGCTTGGCGATCACCTCGGCGTTGAGCGCATCGGGAAAGACTTTCGGCCAGTCCTTGAAGGCGCGGTTGGTGGTGATGGCCGTCGAGCGCCGGTACTCGTAGCGCTCCGAGATGACCTGGAAGGCGAGCTTGGCCTGCGTCGGGTCCATCGCGACCACCGCGAAGTCGTCGATGACGAGCAGCTCGGCCTTCACGTACTTGCGGATGACGCGCTCAAGCGCACCGTGGATCTCCGCGCCGGCAAGTTCGTTAAGCATCTTCGGCGCGCTGGTGAAGAGCACTCGCCGCGTCGCCTGGCAGGCGCGGTACGCAAGCGCGCGGGCGAGGAAGGTCTTGCCGGTGCCAGGGTGCCCGATGAAGAGCGGGTTGATGCCTCTACCGAGGAAGGCGAGATCGTGCAGCGCGAGGTAGCGCGACTTCAGCTTTTTGCGGCCGGGATCGAAGTCGAAGTTGAAGGCATCGACGGTGTTCACCTCGGGGAAGCGCGCTTCTTGGAGGCGGCGTTTGACGGCGCCCTCGATGCGGCTCTTCTTCTCCTCGTCGCAGAGGTAGTGGGCCACCTCCATCGGGGTGAGGTTCTTCTTCGCCGCCAGGGCGAGGACTTCCTGAGCCACTCGCGCCATGCCCGGGAGCTTGAGCCACCGCAGCTTCTCGATGAGGAGCGCGAGTTCGTCGTCGTTCTTCTTCGTCATGGCTTCTCCGTGTCGGGTGGCGCGCCCGGGTTGAGCGTTTTTCGAGGGGTCGGGTTGTCGTAGTGCGCGAGGTCCGGCTCCGAGAGGCGGATGCCGTCCAGTTCTTCGTTGCCCAGTCGCAGAGCTTCAGGCCCAGGGGACAGCCCCTTCTTGTGGCGAAGGACGTACTCGACGTACTCGGCGCCGACGTGGCCGGTCGCCATCACTTCGGCGATCGCCTCGCGCGTTGGGGCGTCACCCCAGAGTTCGCTCAAGAGGACGAGCCGCTGGATCTCTTTGCGCAGCGAGCGGCTGTTGGCCGCGAGGATCTTGAAATATTCGGCGGCCACGCCGCCGAGGCTCTGAAGTTCCGCGGGCAGCGCGCCGACGGCAGCGCGGGGCTTGGTCTCGAGCAGGCCCTGCTCGTGTGAGTCGTCCTTCACTTCCTGACCCACGCCCCAGCAGCGATTGTGGATGGCGACGCGTTTCGTCTCGAGCCACACCGAAACTTCCTGCTCGTTGCCGCGGACCAACACCCCCTGCTCGCTGAGTCTCCAGGGCACGCTGTATTCGTTGCGGTCGAAGACGACTCGAAACGTCTTCGACGCGCTGGTGCTGAAGAGGTCGTCGGTGTCGAAGGGACGCGTGGGGACGCGCTCGAGCTTCGCGCGCTCCTCGTGCTTGAAGACGAGCGCGGGCACCTTCCCTGTCTCCTCGTGGATGCGATTGTTCGCGACCTCGTCCCGCCACTTCGTCGCCTGCGCGTTGAGCATGAAAAGGTCGGTCGGCCGGCGGCCCGGCCAGAAGCGACTTCGCACGAAGCCGATTGGTCTCTCGACGTACGGCTTCTCCGTCGGACGGCGCGGGGTGCAAGCCTGCACTCCGAGGCCCCGCGCCTTGGCGTACTCGAGGAAGCGCGGGTTGATGATGACTGTCTGCCCGGCCCGCTCCTGCACCACCGTGCGCATGTTGTCGAAGAGGTCCACGTGAGTCCGGCCCCCGAAGAATCGCAGCGCCGCATCCATGCAACGCAGGAAGCTGCCCATCGCCTGACTCAGGGTGAAGACGAGGAAGAGGTAGCGCGAGTAGGCCAGCGCAGCCACGAAGGCGCTGACGCGCCGGGCGCAGCCGGGAATCGCGTAGCCGAAGTCGGCCCAGTCCACCTGCAGCATCCGCCCCGGTCCGTAGCTGCGCGTGAAGAAGGCTTCCTGCTTCGGACGAGGCCTCAGCACCCGCAGGCGATCTCTGACGACCGTGATGCCGCCCTGGTATCCAGCCTCGCGAAGTCGGTCGAGCATCGCCGGCGCGCGAATGTCCGCGCAGTCGTCGAGCGTCCGGCGGATCGCCTCTTCGTACGGCGCAAGAATCGAGGAGCGTTGCTGTGCCGCCGCAGCTGTGGCCTTCGACTTCTTCGCCAGGCCCAGCAGCTTGCGCACCTTCTTGCGGCCCAGCTTCGTCGCGCGGGCGATCGCCCTGATGCCCTTGCCCTCGGTCAGGTGCAGCCGCAGCACTTCGGCCATCTGCATGGCTCGCTCGTCATCAGCCGACGTCATGACGTGTCCTCCTCGCGCCAGTCGTCGAGTGCCACCACGCGGCGGACAATCCCCGCCCGAGCACACCCTGGGCACGCCACCTCGGTGCCCAGCCAACTCTCGGCTTCGGCGAGCAAGCTCGGCCAGACGACGAGGAGCCACTCAACCTGCTTGTCTTTGCCCGGCTCTTCATCGCGTTTCTCCTCGACGGCGCGCTCGCAGGGCGCCGCCGCGGAGACAATCTGTAGCTCGCCGTGTGCGGGCTCGAGGCGGCGATCACCCACGCGCTCAAGGCGTCGCCGCTCGCGTCGCTCGATCTCCTCGTCGCGGTGCTGCTCTTGCCCCTCGGGGGAGTCGCGATACGTCTGCCGCGCCTTCTTCACGCGCTCCTCGGTCGCCGCGGCGGCGCACTCCACGCCGCAATAGCGGCGACCGGGCTCGCGCCCTCGGCAGTAGAGGAAGCCCTGCTGGCAGCGCTTGCAGGGCCGGTAGAAGAGGACGTCCCGCGGCACCTCGTCGAGCGGACGAAGGTTCGACACCGGCAGGGACTCGGGCGATCATCGGCCCGAGACAAAGCGGCGCACCCGCTGGGTGGCTCGGGTCTAGTCCGGGCCGCCCGTCTCGTTCACTCGCCGTCAGCTTCCGTCTGAAACGCGCACTCGGAAGTTTTCGGCGCGCCGATCAGCAAGCCTCAACGAGCGTCCGAGGTCGCCTGCGCTCGGCTTCGCCTCGCTCCGGCGGGCGACCGACAACAACTGCCTCACCAGCGCGACAACACGAACGGCTCTACGCCCAGATCCGCATCGCGGCAGCGGGTGGTCCCTGGTCCCCGGTGATTCCGGTGGAAGTGGGTCCCTTTCCGTCCGGTGGCGACATGGAAGAAACGCGCGCAGCCACGTCGCGTACTGCGCCGGCGCGAGGAACCGCCGCATCAAGTCGGCCTCCGCGAGACAGGGCGACAGAAAGTCCTGCCCTGACGGCTCGTACGAGATCGGGCACTCGCGATCTTTCCCGTAATAGACCTCCACGCGCTCCTTCAGCAGCGACAGCACCGCCTCGTCCTGCGCACCGCGCGCCCAATCGAACACGAGCCCAAACGCGAACGCGGTCTGGTCATGCTCCCCCACCCGAATCGGCCGCGACAACTTCGGCAACCACCCCGACAGCCGGGCCACCGCCGCGCGCACCAACGGCTGGAGTGCCTTCGCCCACGCCTGCGCCTCCGGAAGGTTCCACTCGCGCA
>JAYVRT010000756.1:0-4205 GCA_043776025.1 Archangiaceae bacterium
CCGATGTCCCGGGCGCGGTGGGAGCAGGGCCTGCGCATGGGCCAGCTGGCCGTCAGCGGGACGAACATCGCCGTGGGCGGCGCCAACGAGGGGTTCCTCCGGCCGAAGGCGGCGCTGGCGGTGATCGTCGTCACCGACGAGGACGACTCGAGCTACGGCACCCCCGACTACTTCGCGCGCGCCTTCAAGGCGGCGAAGGGAAAGGGCAACGAGGGCCTGGTCACCTTCTCGACCATCGCGGGCACCACTCCCACCGGCTGCACCCCGGCAGGAGAGTCGATCTATTACGGCAGCCTCGCCGAGGCGCCGTTTCGCTACGTCGCCGTCTCGACCAAGACCGGCGGCGTGGTCGGCTCGATCTGCGACGCGTCGTTCGAGAACACGCTGGTGCAGATCGCCGAGGCGCTCAACACCCTGCGCCGCGTCTTCCCCCTGACGCTGGTGCCGCTGCTGTCGAGCCTGACGGTGAAGGTCAACGGGGTGGTGATCGCGCATGACCCGGTCAACGGGTGGGACTACCGCGCCGACACCAACAGCATCGTCTTCTTAGGCACGTACATTCCTCCGCCCGGCGCAATCCTCCGCCTCGAGTACGCGTTCGCCAAATGACCCGAGCCGCCGCCCTGCTCTGCTTCGGACTGGTGGTGACGGGCTGTGCCCGCACCGCGCTCAACCCCGAGTGCCCCAACGGCTACACCTTCGACGGTGAGCGGTGCCTGTGCTCCACCGACGAGGGCTGCCCGCCCGGCTACACCTGCGAGGAGAGCGTCTGCCAGTGCCGCAGCAGCACCTGCTGCCCGCTGGGCTACGGCTACTCGAAGGACGCCGAGGCCTGCGTCTGCCACGCCGCCGAGTGCTGCCCCAAGGATCACCGGTGGATCGCCGCCGAGAGCAAGTGCACCTGCGCGGCGCAGAACTGCTGCCCTGACGGCTACACCTTCAACGAGCTGTCGAAGAGCTGCGAATGCGCCGCCGATCAGTGCTGCCCCAAAGGCTACGTCTACGATCCGGCGCCGACGAAGCAGGCCTGTGTCTGCAACTCCGACGACTGCTGCCCGGTGGACTTCGTCTACGACCCGCTGAAGAAGGACTGCGTCTGCGCCAAGGACTCGTGCTGTCCGGTCAACCACAAGTACAGCCCGACGACCCGCGCCTGCGTCTGCATCGGCGACGCCTGCTGCCCGACCGGCTACAAGAAGGATCCGGGGATGGAGCGGTGCGTCTGCGTCCCCGGCATGTGCCCCGGCGGCGCGAACAGCGTCTGCGACGAGGTCACCGCGGCGAAGCCCGACGCGACCGGCGCCTGCAAGTGCCTCAACGACAACGGCTGCAAGACCGGCCAGTTCTGCAACTCGCTCGGCTTCTGCCAGTCGATCGCTTCCTGCACCAGCAACTCCGACTGCCCCGCGGCGTACTTCTGCGACATCACCACCAACAAGTGCCTGCTCAACGGCCCCTGCACCCTCGACGAGCACTGCCCCTTCGACAGCATCTGCAACGCCACCACCGCGGCCTGCAAGCCGGGCTGCCGCAAGGATGGTGACTGCAGCCCGAAGAAGGCGTGCGTCAACGGCACCTGCATCAACTTCTGCCGCGACAGCACCGCCTGCCCGGTGAACCAGTTCTGCAACGTGGTCAACGGCACCTGCGGCCCGAAGACCGGCCGGGTGGACTGCGACATGTGCGGCGCGCTGTCCGGCTGCGGCGACCCGATGCTCGCCGACTGCCTCACCTTCATCAGCGAGGGGCAGACGATGTCGTTCTGCGGGATGAAGTGCACCCAACAGTCCGAGTGCCCGGCGGGCTTCGACTGCGGCTCGGTGATCTTCGGCTGCAGCGGCGGCGCGTTCTGCCAGTCGGTGCCCGGCGACACGATCACCTGCAAGGCGTTTCAGGTCGAGAACGAGATGGGCGATCAGTTCTACTGCGCCGACAGCACCGGCCAGCCGCACGAGTACTTCAAGTCCTGCGCCCCGAGCTCGGGCTTCTGCCCGCCGACGATCGCCCCGTAGCTGCTAAGCCTTGAGCGACAGCCCGAGGCGGTAGAGCTCCTTCGCCGGCCAACCCGACGCCTCGGCCAGCTGGGTCGACAGCCCCTTGAGCTTCTCGCCCTTCTCCAGCCCCGCGGCGAGCGCGCGGCGGACCTCGTCTTCGGCCCAGCGGCCTTCCCCGGTGCGGCCTTCGATCACCACCACCACCTCGCCCTTGACCTCCTGGCCGTCGTAGCGCGCGACCAGCTGGCTCAGCGGAGCGCGGACAAACTCCTCGTGGAGCTTGGTCAGCTCGCGGGCGACGCAGGCGCGGCGATCGCCCAGGGTGCGCAGCAGCCGGGGGAGGCTCTCGCCCAGCCGCCGCGGCGACTCGTAGAGGATCAGCGTCGCCGACAGGCCCTTGACCTCCTCGAGCATCGCCTCGGCGTCGCTGTTGGTTCGGGGGAGGAAGCCGAGGAAGTGGAACCGCGCGGTCGGCAGCCCCGAGGCGCTGAGCGCGGCGATCAGCGCCGCCGGCCCGGGAATCGGCACCACCTCGAGGCCCAATGCCAGCGCCTCGGCGACCAGCTTCTCGCCCGGGTCGCTGATCGCCGGAGAGCCGGCGTCGGTCACCAGGGCGCAGTCCTCGCCGGCGGAGATCCGCTCGAGCAGGGGGCCGGCGCGCTCCCCCTCGGCGAAGGCGGGCAGGCTGACGAGCGGCTTGTTGATTCCCAAATGGTCGAGGAGGATCCGCGAGTGGCGGGTGTCCTCGCAGGCGATGAACTGCACCTGCCGCAGCGTGTCGGCCGCCCGGGCAGTGACATCGCCGAGGTTGCCGATCGGCGTGGCGACGAGGAAGAGACGGCCGGGCACGGCGCCGCTATAGCTCAGCGGGCCGCGTCGAAGGCGCCCGAAGGTCGAGGGGCTCCCCGCCGGCCCGCCGCGGCACCGGCCCTCAGGCCGCCGCGCGGTTCGCGCGCCCGAGGTAGAACTCGGCGTCGGGCTCGCGGGGCATGATGCCGATCATCGAGAAGGCCATCTTGGTGAGGTCCATCTCGTGCTGGTGCGGCTTCATCGCCGGCTGCCGGGTGAACCCACCGTTCCCTCCGACGCACCACTGGTAGTACTTCTGCATCGTCCAGTTGTAGGTGCCGGACATCACGGTCTGGTTGAACTGCTGCTCGAAGATGTTCCGCGCGGGCGCCAGCTTCCAGTAGATCTCCATCGCGGCCTTGAAGTTCTTCTCCCGCAACAACCTGAAGTACTCCACCACGTTGGGCTGCTCCGGCGACTGCAGGACCTCGTAGCAGCCGGCCCCGATCCACTGCTGCCCGTACGCCATCACCGTGTTCGGCAGGTAGCGCTCGACCGGGTTGTTGAGCAACAGCGTGTCGCCGACGCGCGCGTGGCATTCGGCGAACAGGCCCCACTCGCCGGCCTTGATTCCCACCACGTTGGGGATCTCGGCCACCTGCGTCAGGATCTCCAACGGGTACCCGCTCGGGTGCAGGCGCTCGAGGTTGAAGTGCGGGCTCGGGTAGATGACCACCGCGAGATCGGTGAGTTCGCACAGCGCCCGGGTCTTCTCCAGCACCTCGGCCGCGGTCTGCGGGTACCAGTTCGCCGGGAAGCCGAGGAGGATCGTCTGGCACCCGGCCTTCTGAGCATGCTCGATCATCTCGATCGCGCGCTCGAAGTTGTCGAAGAGGATGCTGGTCGAGACGCTGATGCGGCCCTTCGCCGCGTCGGCCACGATCGACACGAAGCGCTTCTGCTCCTCGAAGGTCAGCCCCGTCTCGGTGGCCACCAGCGTCGAGAAGAACCCGTGCCGCACCGCCTGTTCCACGTCGTGGCGAATGCCCGCCTCGTCGAGCGTCGAGAGGTCTGGCGAGAACGAGGGGATGGTGGTGTTCTCGACGCCGACCATGTGCGCCCGGGCCCACCGCTTCAGCTCTGACTTCTTCATCGGAGACTCCTTGTTGGCTGCCTTCAACTGCGTGGGGTGAAGCTCGGGCTCGAGACGAAGGGCGCCTGGCGTGAATGGGCCTGGGTGGTGGCGATCTCGACGAGAAAGGCCGCCAGATCGGCGCGGGTCAGGGTGGTGGCCCGCGGGTGGTCGAGGCTCACCTGGGGTGCACCACGCGAGGGCGCGTCGATGAGCCGCGGTGGCCGCGCGGCCACGAAGTCGACGTCGCTTTCACGCAGGAAAGCGTATTCCCGCACCTTGTCGGCGAA
>JAYVRT010000757.1:0-4205 GCA_043776025.1 Archangiaceae bacterium
GGCTCACTTGGGTCCGCATACAGGGTTTTCGCTCGGTCGAAGATGTCACCATTCACCTCGACGGCCTTCATGTCCTCATTGGTGAGAACGGCGCCGGCAAGTCCACCATTCTCGAGGCATTCGAAATTCTCTCGAAGGTTGTGACTGAAGGCCGCTTTGCAGTCGAGATCGCCAATCAGCATGGATCGGCGGGGGAACTCATTCGAATGGGGGGCGGCATCGGCTCGGGGGCGATGCGACTCTCGTGTGGAGGGACCTGCGCTGAGTTCGACGGCGCTTCTGTTGATTTCGAGTACTCGGTGATTCTGTCGGCGGCCGGTACGTCACCAATCCCGGTGGTGGCAGGTGAGATGCTCCGAATTGGCGCTGAAACTCTTATCGACCGAAGCGGCGCAGGGCTCAGGCTCCTGAATGAGCCAAAGGGCGCCACGATGTCGACAGACCTTGCCGCCCTTGGCAGCTATTGGGGCCTTTCGGCACCGCCGCGGGTTGCGGCCGTTCAACGGGTTCTTCGCGGCATCAGACAGGGATTTCGGCCTGAAAAAATTAGCACTTCAAGATCAGGTGAACCGGCGGCTCGTTCGCAGCGGCCTCGTCTTCGGCGGCGGTTCAAGGGCGTAGCTCAGTCGTCGACCCTCTCGCACGAGGCGTCGTTTGTTGAGCCGCTTGCAGGCGTCGTCGAGCGCGGCGTTCACTGCGGGGTCCCGCGGGTTCTCATAGAAGACGACGCGCTCTTCCTCGGGTCGGGTCTCGCGGCGGCCGCGTACGCCGAAGAGCCTTGAGGCGAAGGTCTGCGGTGTCATTGGCATCACTGACAGGTACTCGCGGATCACGAAGGTGATGAGCAGCGCCGCCGTCAACTTCGTCGCGGTGAGGACGGTGTCCAAAGCGACGTCGAGCTTCCTGATGGTCCGCCTCGGCTCGAGCTTCTTGCGCCGAGCGGTGACCTTCGCGAGCAACTCATCGAGCGCCGCGAGTCGCGTGAGGGCTGCCTTCTGCGCCTGCTGCGCACCATCGAAGAGCGTCTGGGAAACCTCGGCCCGCACCATGGCCTCCTGTTGCTCGACCGCAGCTCTGGCGAACTGCTTGCCTTCCCGGCGGCCCTCGGTCACCACCGCATCGAAGCGGCGGCGGCGAGTCGCGAGCGCGTCGATGGCGCGCTGGTGTTCGCGGCGCGTGCTCTTCAACGCCGCCTCCAGGTCGGGTGTCGCCTTCGCCAGGTCGCGCCGCTCGTTCTGGCCAGCTTTCGCCTGAGACTCGAGTCGCTCCAACTCGGTGACTACCGCGATGTTGGCGACCATCCGGCCGCTGTTGCCGCGGTGCTCATCCAGTTCGACCGCAGCTCCTTCCTTGAAGGCATTCTCCTGAATGGGCCAGCGGGCGAAGTACAGATCTGCCAACTCGCGCCCATCCATTCCCAGCGGCAGCCCGGTGGTGAGCAACACGGTGTCGCTCTCCCGATGCTTGCGGCGGACCAGCAGTGCGCCCAGTTCGAGGCTGCGGCCGGACGTCTTGTGGGTCAGCACCGCCTTCGCGATTCGCAGCTCGTCGTGCTCTCGGTAGGGGCGGAAGTACGAGCCCTTCGAGTAGGAAAGCTCCAGCCCGGGAGCCCGCGCGGGGCGCAGCGGGGTAACGATGACGCGCTGCTTGTTCTGGAAGGCCTCGAGAATGTCGAACGTGCTTCCCTCCGCGTCGATGACAACCGCCCGGCGCACGCCGCCGCCACCCAGCTTCGCTTCCGCGTCCTCGACGAGCTGCACCAACCGGGGCGCCAGCGGTGCCGAACCGCTCTGTACCGAGGCGACCAGCGGAGTCCCGGCCCCGGTGTGCACGTAGGTGGTCGTGATGCAGGGCATCACCCGGCTCAAGTGGGACACCTTCCCGCTCTGGGTGAAGAGCGACGTCCACACCTCCTTGGCGTGGTTGTCGACGTAGAGCGCCGCCATCGCTCCGGGCTCCTCCCAGTACTTCTCCGCCACCCGGTGCCAGTTCTGCCCCATGGCCTCGAGCAGTCGCGGGCCCGCGTTGGAGATGGCGAGCGCCGAGGCGAACTTCGCCAACGTAGACGGCATGTACGCGAAGCCGGTCAGCGGCAAGAGCCCCGCGGCCTCGGACGCGCGCAACGCGTTCCAGCCCTTCGTGTCGCTCACCAGCGGCGCGTACGTCATCATCGCCAGCTTTGGCTCAAGCGTCTCTCGTCGCTCCTGGACGAAGCGCGGCCAGGAAGGAACTCGGCCCTCGCCCTTCTCCTCCGCCGAGCGCAGGTAGCTCGCGATGGCCTGGCCTGCCTTCCGCTTCCGGCGCCGGTTGTAGGTGTCGGTGAAGCGACCACGGTCGTCCCGGTACTCCACATCGCGCGTCGGCGTCCGACCCTTCGACGCCAACTCAGCTTCCTCGGCGAGCACCTTCACCTCGTCGGTGAGCGCCGCGATCGCTCCTGTCTCGAGTTCCGCCGCGCGCACCAGCTCGCCTCCGGCGTATGGCAGCTCTTCCACCTTCTCAACGGCCTGCGCCTTCTTCTTCGCGTAACGCGTCCTCGCGTCGACACGGGCGAAGTGCAGCCAGATGGTCGAGGGAGACGGCAGATTCTTCAGCTTCCGGCCCTGCAAGATTTCAAGCACACGTCCCGCGGTCACCTCCGGGTCCGTTTCGCGCGCAGCCTGGATGATTCCCTCGCATTCGCGCGACAGCACCGGTTCTCGGGGCGTCCGTCGGTCGATCAGCGCCTCGAAGCCATCTCGCTTGTAGGCCGCCCAATTTCGAATCACCCAGCTCCTTCGCCCCGCGGGCATCGACCTCCGGATCGCCTCGTTCAGGGACAAGCCCCTCGACACATGCCTCGCCACCTTGTCCATCGCACGCATGCCTCGGCGAGCCTCATCGACACGGGCCTGCCAGCACGAAGGCGAAAGTCGCGACTGCACAACCGCCAGCGCCGGCGTGGTGGGCTCGTACATGCGTCGTCACAGATCATGACAACGCGCCACCCGCAACCACTACGGCGACTGGATCAACTCCACCTGCGCGCTGGCTCCAGCCTTTCGGCCTCGAACGCGCTTCTTCTTTCGTGGCCGAAATCCCTGTCAGACGTGTACAGCCACGTGGACGTGCCGGTCGACGCCTCGAAGTTCGAGGTGCGGCAGGTCTTCTACCCATCGAAAGATGGCACCCAGATCTCGATGTTCATCGTCGCGAAGAAGGACGTGCAGCTCGACGGGAACAACGCCGTGCTGCTCTATGGCTATGGCGGCTTCGACGTCAGCCTGCGCAGCTCGTTCACCTCGTTCATCTACCCGTGGCTCGAGGCGGGCGGGGTGTACGCGATGCCCAACCTCCGCGGGGGCGGCGAGTACGGCAAGGCGTGGCACGACGCCGGGAAGGGCGCGAAGAAGCAGAACGTCTTCGACGACTTCCACGCGGCCGCCGAGTACCTCATCAAGGAGAAGTGGACGAACCCCAAGCGCCTCGCGATTCGTGGCGGCAGCAACGGCGGGCTCCTCGTCGGCGTGGCGATGACGCAGCGGCCTGAGCTCTTTCACGCGGTGATCTGCGCGGTGCCGTTGCTCGACATGGTCCGGTACCACCTCTGCGGCTCCGGCAAGACGTGGATCCCGGAGTACGGCGATCCGGAGAAGCCCGATGAGCTGAAGATCCTCGAGGCGTACTCGCCGTACGCGCATATCAAGGCGGGTACGACGTATCCGGCGCTGCTGATGATGAGCTCCGATCACGACGACCGCGTGGATCCGTTTCACGCGCGCAAGTTCGTCGCGTGGACGCAGGCGGCTTCGCCGAAGAGCATCAGCTGGCTGCGCATCGAGGCGAACGCGGGCCACGGCGGATCGGACCAGGTCGCGAAGGCGATCGAGAATTCCAGCGACCAGGTCGCCTTCTTGATGGACCAGCTCGGGCTTTAAGCCCTCTCCCCGACCCTCTCCCCCGCGGGGAGAGGGAGACAGGAGCGTGAGTCAGGAGAGCAAGACAGAGGGCTGTGGATCAGCCACTGTCCGCGGCTCCACGCCGGGAGGGCACCATGAGCAAGCGCTACTTCGAGTTTTCCGAGGGGACGTCCAACAAGTTCTGGGAAGTCTGGGTGGACGGCACCAAGGTCCTCACGCGCTACGGAAAGATCGGCGCGAGCGGCCAGACCACGGTGAAGGACGAGGGCTCGCCCGCGGGCGCGCAGAAGCTCCACGACAAGCTCG